>NZ_BAABFL010000481.1:0-130573 GCF_039540975.1 Kistimonas scapharcae | reverse complement strand
GCTAAAGCGAAACTTTGTCAGTGTCGTAGCTCTGGCTTGTGCTTTTGTCTGGTTACCAATGTGAAACGTCAACAGCTCCTAGACCTTGGCTGACACATTTCTGTATAGTCCACGATGTGCCAGCCAAGGTCTAATAATGAATAGAAAAGATGAGCAGGACGCTCGACGATAATTCAAAGTACTATCCCATGCATACGCAACAGGGAGCATCATGAAAACCTGTCTGCACAGAGGTATTTCTCGTGATACCACTTACACTGGTAACGCATTGAATAAGCAACTGCACCTCAACAAACTCAGTGCGAACGAAGTTTGAAAGTAATCATTTTCCCTAAAAGCCGTAGGAGTCCCGCGCATATTTTACCGGTTTTCTACGTCTGAACCAAAGTGATTCAGGCTTACCGGGTTTGCACACTCGACGACTCATAGACCTCGCCCGGTATTTCTTTCGATGCAAACGGCTATTAATTAGAAACGTTGCAGCAAGTGCCATCGCCAGCACGGCACGACCACTCAGAAATCCTGGAAACTCCTCCAGAAACGGCTGCACTTGTACCGTATTCATCAACCGGTTGACACAGGGCGACGCATTATTCATCACATAAAGATTGCAATGGCATGTCATGGCAGTCACCTCCTTCCGGTTTTTCCATGTTTATCAGCATACCGAAATGGTCAACAATCACCATTCGACCTTAGTCGATATGACCCAAAATCCTTGTAATCTATTAGACAAAGATCTAAACCCAATGTTCAAAACCACCTAAAACACTTATAAAACAAGCATTTTCCGTAGCCGTGAGACAACGTGGGTTATACCATAGCACCAAATAACACCGTCTCAGGACATCATAGCCGTATGCCTGATTTTCCTTGCCTGCAAAATGCATCACTGCCAACCATCATGACAGCAGGTCTTATGTCTGTTTTTACGCCCCAGTCGCTCTGGGCATCGGAATACCAGGCTTGCCTGCTGGAAGCCCTCCATGAGGCTTCACCGGACACAACTGTGGCACAACTTCAGGCTCGCTGCAGACCACAAACAGTGAATGCCCTGCCCGACCTGGACGCACCGGCTGCCGGCTCAGACATCACCGCTGCGGCAAACGACAGTGAAACGGAGTCCCTGCTGGAGCAACGTATCCAACAGGAGGAGCGCACCCAGAATAAACTGTTTGTCCTGACGCCTCATCGACAAAACTATTTCCTGCCCATCTCCTACAACAGCAATCCGAACAGCAAGCCCTTTGATGCAGGCGAAGATGATATCGACAGCACCGAGATCAAATTCCAGCTCAGCCTCAAGGTGCCGGTCGCCCAGGGCGTATTCAATGGGCATGGCGATCTGTATTTTGCCTATACCGGGATTTCCTGGTGGCAGGCCTATAACAAGGATCACTCCAGCCCGTTCCGGGATACCAACCATGAACCTGAGGCATTCTTCAGCTTTAATACGGATTACGATGTCTTTGGCCTGAAACTCAGCATGATTCAGACCGGAATCAACCATCAGTCCAACGGCCGCAGCGGCAGCCTGTCGCGGAGCTGGAATCGGTTGTTTGCGAACTTCGTGTTTGAACACGATAACTTCTATTTCTCCGTCAACCCCTGGTGGCGGATTCCCGAGAGCAGCAAGGACTCCCCGAATGATCCCCGTGGGGACGACAACCCAGATATAGAGAAATACCTCGGCTACGGGGATGTTCAGATGTTTTACACCCTGGGCGTGCATAAGCTCAGCGTCATGGTAAGAAACAATCTGCGCAGCGATAACAAGGGCGCAGTGGAACTGGGCTGGTCTTTCCCGCTAACGCCACGGATCAGGGGTTATGTGCAATATTTCAACGGCTACGGCGAGAGCCTGATCGACTATAACGCCAGCGTCAATCGACTCAGTATCGGTGTCATGCTGAACGATTGGCTCTGATAGACATCAGTTAAAGGAAAACGCTCGTTTATGATGCGCAAGGTAATCATTGCCTCCAATAATCCGGCCAAAATCAACGCCGTTCAACAGGCCTTTACCCAGGTATTTACACATGAAGATATGGTGTTCGAAGGCATTGCTGTCGACAGTGGTGTTGCCGCCCAGCCCCTGTCCGGCGAAGAGACCCTGACCGGTGCACGCAACCGGGTTACCAACGCCCGACGCCAACAGCCTGACGCCGATTTCTGGGTTGGGCTGGAGGCAGGCATTGAAAGTCCATTGACTTTTGCCTGGATGGTCATTGAAAGCACAGACCAGCGCGGTGAGGCTCGCTCCGCCAGTCTGCCACTCCCACCGGAAGCGCTACAACGAATTGATGACGGGGCTGAGCTGGGCGAGGCGATGGATGCCATGTTCAATGAACGCAATATAAAACAGAAAGGGGGCGCTATCGGCCTGCTGACCGGGCACCGTTTAACCCGCAGCAGCGTTTATGTGCAGGCCCTGATTCTGGCGCTGATACCTTTTATTCACCCCGCACTATACCCTGCCAGGGCCTGATTTTATTTGAATAAGTAAAATACAGTTTAGTTGCATTAAAGAACAGGGAAATCCCGCTGAAAACGGCCATTTTATGCGCAGATTCCCTTACATTCTTTTCCCGAATTTGACGATTAATGTATTGTACGCCAGACATAAAACAGTTTAGACTCGCCTCTCAATTAAGTGTCCCTTAACTGATGCCCGAAAACGCATAGTCTCTTTGTGGCGTTCGATGTTTAAGGTAACAGTAAAGTAGTAGTGATAACGTCATCGGAGATGAATCAACATGCAACAGAATAAACTGTTTGTAGGTAATCTGGCATTTTCCAGCTCTGAGCAGGACCTGGAAGCCGTTTTCGGTCAGTTTGGTGAACTGCAGGAAGTTAAAATTATCATGGATCGTGAAACTGGCCGCTCTCGCGGTTTCGGTTTCGTATCCTTCGTAGACGCGTCTGACGCTGAAGCAGCCCTGGCGGCTAATGGCCAGAACGTTGGCGGTCGCGATCTGCGCGTCAACTTCGCTACCGAGCGTACCGGTGGCAACGGTGGTCGTCGCGACAACAACCGTGGCGGTTTCGAACGTCGCTACTAAGCGATTGTTCAACCCCATAAAAAAGCCGGCTTATCCGGCTTTTTTTATACCCGAAGCCTGAGCCATCCCTGCTACAACAATCCAGCATAGACTGCAATCCCCACCCACGTGACAACCAGCAATATCCATGGAAATGGATGCTGTCGATAGATAGCCACCTCTGTTATCTCTCGAACTTCAACCGTTTCCGGCTGACGGGACAGGGCTTTCTTTCGCTGTTTATCCAGTTCACGGGCCTTGGCTTTCTGCTGCTTTTTATATTGATCAATGCCCTTTTGAATGCCTTGGGCTATCACACGCGTCTGCTCCTTGGTCTGGCCAGGACGCTGGGTACCACGGGCGATTTTCATCGCTTCATCCCGAGTTTCCTGGGACACAGCCTGCTTTCCTGAAGTTCGGGTCTTAACCACTGCCATACATATCCACGTGATAACGGAATTAACCAATGACGCCCCTGGCATCATTTCCATCGGACTCGATACTAACGCGCCCGGTAAAAGAACAAAACAGCCAGAGTATCGGCATTTTTTCCTCAAATTGCCCAACACCATGCCGATTCACTTTTCAGGTACCAAAGGGATCAGCCCATGAGCACGCAAAAGAGCATATTCAGAATTGAAAAGCGTCTGGAATGTTACCTGAAGCTGCAAGCCGACCTGGAAAAGAAGTCTCCCCCTTCAAGGGATGAAGCCATACCTAATGAGGAAAGGGAGATCTTCCTGGAGGGTATTCAACAGGGCCTTCGCATGGCCCTGGACATGATAGAAGAGGACGATAACGCCTGAGACCAGGCCGGTGCGAGCATTCGCTTACAATGACAGCTGCTCTGTCAGGACAGCAATCTGCGCCTGAAGCTGTCTTACCTGTTCTTCCAGGGTGTCGACTCGCTCTTCCAAGCCTGCGCCCGCCAAGCGACCATCGCTTTCATAGGCGACGAGTTCCTCACCCTGCTCATCACAGAACAAGTGTACATAGCGCGACTCACGCTTTCCCGCCTCACGGGGCAGCTTCCGGACAAAAGGTCCATCAGCCCGTGATGCCAGGTTATCCAGTATAACCTCAGCCTCTTTCACGTCACTGAAGGAACACAGTCGATTGGTCCTGCTGCGCAATTCCCCTGGCGTCTGGGCACCACGCAGAAAGAGAACACAGAGAATACCCAGCTCCTGCTCGGAAAACCGGAGATTCGAAAACTCCGTATTACAGAAACGGTGCTGGTACTTCTGAACCCGGCTGCCAAACCCGGACTGCTCCGTTACCAGCCGCTTGGCGATCAGGCTATCAGCCGCCTGCTGCACCTCGGATTCCTCATAGGATACCACCGGCTCCCGATTACTTTTCTGGTTGCAGGCATTGGTCAGGCTATTCAGTGTGAGGGGGTATTGATCCGGCGTCGTGATGGCTTTTTCAATCAGCGCGCCCAGCACACGGGTTTCTGGAAAAGACAGCGAAAGTTCCATAACAGCCCCGAACAATCAGTGAAAACAGTGGACAGATTCTGCCTCATACCCACTCGACATGCCATGAGAACTGAATGGTTATGATGGGCAGCAACTGTCAGCCCTGTGGCTGACTGAGTATCACTTTCTCCACATCATTAGCATCATTACGCGCCACCAAGGCCCGGGCAGGGTGTGTTTCACTCATATTAAACGCCTGGTGAGTCAATCCGGGAGGAATATAGATGAAGTCACCCGCACGGTTGATGACCCGTTTTTCCAGATACTCACCATAGCGGGTCTCCACTTCCCCCTCCAGCACATAGATGGCAGATTCATAGCCATCATGCTCATGGGCTTCGGACACTGCCCCCGGCGGTATGACGATAAAACTGAGCGATAAACCCTTACTTCCGGCTGTCTGCTCGGAAATACCTATAAAATAAGGCAGCTTTTGCAGGGTTTCGGTCGCCTCCTGCGGTCTGACGGTAATAATCTCATCACCGAAAGCATTGGCATCCATGCCTATCTCCTTTTCATCAAACGGCATTATTAATGATAAAAAAACGCAGCGATTGCGCCCGGAAAACGACGCTTCTCTTTCAGATACTGTAGCAGCACTTTCATGGGAAGACGCTTCAGCGCCTGACGTGCCTGGCGAAAACCATCACCATAAACCGGGTCAGGTGATTGTACAATCTGTTGGATAAAATAGGCCGCCTCCCGGGTTTTCTGGTGACGTAACCACAAGTATTCCATCAACACACACATGCCTTCCTCGACCTCCAGGGGAAGCCCTTCATACTGATTATAAAAAAACCAAGCATGACAGAGCTCATGGATGGCGACTGTTCGAAAATGAAACTCCGGCAGATTCTGCTGGATAATAATGTCCTGGAAGGAACGATCCACAACCCGCCCACTGGCGCGTGCCACCTGCCAGCGGGCAAGCCCCAGCAGCGGATGCTCTTCATGATGCTTATGACGACTGAATTTGTGCAATTCATCACGCCCTGCCAAATGAATGGGTGTCGAGGCATTCGCAAGGTTCAACCCTATCTGTTTCAACGCCTGACGCATTTCCAGCAACAGGGCTTCCGCGCGGGCTTCTGTGATGACTCCACTGTCGCAACACAGGTTACAGATGATCAGGCCATCCGGAAAACGCATTCCTCCACCAGTCAAAGGCCCGCAGACTATACGGCCACAACTGGTGCAACGGTCATAGTTACGGTGTTTTGCACAGTATCGATTACCCCAGAAATCCTGAAAGTAGCGTCCCTGTAATGGCTCACCACAAACAGCACAGGAAGGGGTAAATTTTTTATGGAAGCAGTTTACATGCCAGGGAGCATTATCTTTCTCGACAAACTGATCAACGACCGGTTTATGACAGCCAGGGCAACGCAAACAGTGCGGATGCCATGGCTTATTACCAAAGACCACAAACCGATCCGACTCAAGCGACTGGCCGCACCCTTCGCAAACAAAACAGTACGTATGCCAATATTTCCCCATCACATAGATGGTATTCTCACGTACCGGCTTCTGACATCCATGACATACCCGCATGACTGAACTCACTATTAAAGCTATCCTTCGCCCGCCTCTGAACGGCAGATATTCTATGATTCTAGCCAATCAGGAAATCATTCAATCCCGATACAGCATTTCATGTATTAAAAGATCAAACGCACGACATGTATCAATGCAAATCATACTGAACACATTCCTCAAACCATCAACACAAAGAAAAACGTCAGTTTTCCGCTGGGCGGCTCTAGTCGTCGATAACAGTCTGGTTTATGCTGCACACATCATAATGAAATGAATAGCATACATTTTCATGCAGAAGACACCATCCCCGGAATACAAGACGATGGACTCAGGCATTAGCGAGACACTAAAACAAGATATCGAAAAACTGTCTGGTAGATCCAAAGCCGAAATCCCCAAGTCAGAAGCACTGCGCATTACCAGGGAGATATGGCCGCATTTATTTAGAATTTCGGAACCAGTACCTTTGAAAATTGGCATTCATAAGGAGATGATCGCAACCAATCAGGTACCTCCGATGCTGATAAAAATAGCCTTGCGCTATTTCGTTGAACAGGAGCGTTACCTTGAGTCATTAAAGGAAGGTGCCATACGCATTGATAGCAATGGTAAACGTTCAGGCCGTGTCACACTCCGTGAAGCCGTTGGGGCAGAAGTAGCTCTTTATCGCAAACAACAGCGAAAATTGACAGGCAGCACCTGTGACAACCGGGAATTTATTGGCAGGCTGCGCGTCGTTCAATAAACGACAGACATAGAACAAATGACAAGGATAATACGTGAATGAATACGTGCGGAAACGAAATACGTTGCGGATTTTATAGTAAATAAACCCGAATTGATTACAAGCGTTCAATTTTCTGGCAAACTTAACTTCTGCGCATAAGATGTTCATGTTCAGAGAGGTGAATAGCCCAGCATGTTATGACTTCAATGACATGCAGAAACGCTGCTAATCACCTGTCTGCATAAAAGAGATGCGCCAGATATTCCGAATGGTCAATGGCGCTCGCGTGAGCCGTTAAATACACAACATCACACTACGAAGATAACGTACCTATGAATATATTCGAAGAATCTCTCGCCGTCCTCAAATCCAAAACCAAGCTTCGCACCCTGTTCAAGAATGTTCACATCGAAGATGTAGAGAACGTCCTCTCTCGCGTTCAGGCTGTCCTTGAAGAGAAAACTGAAGAAGTTCAACAGCAAGCCGCCGCTCTGCAAGAAAAGCAGGAACAACTTCAAACCATCATCCAGCTGATGAAAGACCACAACATCAGCCTCGAAGACCTCAATGAAGTACTGGCAGGCAAATCAACTACTCGCAAGCGCCGTGACGTTCAACGCATGACTTTTCGCTATGAAACCAATGAAGGCAACGAAATCATCTGGGAAGGCAGCAATGCTGGCCGTATTCCTGCCGACTTCGCTGCCTACCTAGAACGCACCGGTAAAAAGCGTCTGGACTGTGTCGTAGAATAACAGTCCTTGGTGTGCCCATGATTCTGTCGTCGCATCATGGGCACTTTACACATCAGAAAAGATGCCAATTCGAACAAAGATTGCCGTACAAACCATTTACCCTAAACGCTCTATGGCATCGCCCCAATATTATTATAATGCTGCATAACTAATAATTGTTACATAGCCACATAACGCCATACAGCATCATGCGACTAATAACAGGCCGAGAACTCTGCCCACTGAAGCAGGCTTAGCCCCTCTCAATCATACACCTGAAATTACGTGTTTCAGCACAACAACGACAACTCTGGTGACTGCATTTCTGTCACCCCTTCCCCGCCATCGGGAAGACCAGACACAAACCACTTAATACCTAACCCGAAATATAGGCAGATTCATTCTAACGCCAACCTTGATTCATCAAACCATCCCACCGGCATATATTACATACAGAGCAGTGAATGGTGCTTTTCCCCTTTCTAGCACAACACCACACGCACACACAAAAACCTTAACAAACCACTACACAACGGGTTCTCCTCACTAAACAAACCACGTTCTTAGAACGTGGACTTGCATAATGCCCCCTAAAAGGGGGCTGTATAGCCAGCCTTCTCAGAAGGCTGGCTTGAGTTCTCCCCAATACAAAAAACTCAGTGTCGGAAATTTATCTCCTGCTGGAGCCTTTCTTGTTTTTCCTGATATTTAACGTATTTCCGAATCATTTCTGCATCCACGCCCACTGTGTCAACACAATAGCCTTTGGCCCAAAAATGATTCCCACAATAAGGCTTCTGTCGGAGATAAGGAAAACGGGTGAAAACTCTCAAGACAGACTTTCCCTTCACCGTCCCTACAAGTTTTGATATAGAGCGCTTAGGAGGCACTTTTACCAAAAGGTGAACATGATCCAACTGCACATTCAGCTCAACTACGTTACATCCCAACTGACTGCAGCATACCTGGATACAATTGAATACCTCCGTACCTACTGCCCCATTCAAGACTCGAACTCTGTATTTGGGCACCCTCACAAGGTGATATTGGCAATGCCAGATTACATGCGATAATTTCTCAAATCTGCTCATGCTATTCCTTATTTCTCAAAGTTGTGGGGACAACTCGAAGATAAGGGATAGCTGGGTAGATTCATGGCAGGCAAAGCCAACCATTCATGACCACGTCCTTAGGACGTGGGTTTTCACAACAAACTAAACAGAAAAAGTGGCCACCAACAAGAAACAAAACATGAACCATTTGGGTAACATATTTATTCCCAGTTTCAAGCTGGATCGACCCGAAACCGATACAAACACATTCATTCCATTACACTCCAAGCACATCACAATACAACAAAACAGACTATTTGGAGGCAACTGATATGAACCCGAATTATTTATTGATACACCATGAGGACTATCAAACAACGGTTAATTAACTGCATTCTTAATCCTATTTTTCATATCCCCTAATGCGCTTCCAAGGAAGGCGCCCCCCCCCAACACAACTCTGCCTACAGGCCAAAAAACTGTATAGCTGTATATCTATCCTTCACCCTTTCAAGTGAACCAGCCATAGCTCAAACGAGCTATTACTCTGCCATACCGCCCTTCACCTGATAGAAAAACCTACATGTACGTTTTTACCGAAAAAAGCTGTTTAATACGGCAAACAGGCTTGCAAGCCCACCTCACTGGAAGTAATATTCGCACCGCACTCAGGGGTCACCCTGATGGATTAGCGGTGTGTAGCGCAGCCTGGTAGCGCACTTCCTTCGGGAGGAAGGGGTCGGAGGTTCGAATCCTCTCACACCGACCAAACAAAAAAGGGTTGCAGATATGCAACCCTTTTTTGTTGCAAAACACTTAAGTGCATATTCGCCGCCTGAACACCCGGACACCGCAACAGGCAAGCATCCAGGTCCTATTAATCAGGCTACCACTTTCTCTGCGACCGAATCCCCCAACGTCGCCAGATGATCCTTCCTGCAATCCTTCAACGTCTCCGCAATCAGGAACGCCATCTCCAGTGACTGACTGGCATTCAGCCTTGGATCACAGTGGGTATGGTAACGATCAGCCAATCCTTCAACCGTCACACAGTGCGAACCACCCACACACTCCGTCACATTCTGGCCCGTCATCTCAAAGTGAACCCCACCAGCATAGGTTCCTTCTGCCCGATGAGCAGCAAAGAACCGACGAACTTCCTGCAAAACCCGGGTCACTTCCCTGGTCTTATAACCATTCGCGGCCTTGATGGTATTGCCATGCATCGGATCTGAACTCCAGACCACTTTACTGCCTTCTCGCTGGATAGCCTGAATCAGCGGTGGCAAGCACTCCTCTATTTTATCTGAGCCCATGCGTACAATCAGGTTAATACGACCTGCCTGATTGTCAGGATTCAGCGTATCCAGAAGGCGCAACAGTTCATCAGAGTTTGTTGTCGGCCCGGCCTTGATACCAATCGGATTATGAATGCCGCGCATGAATTCAACATGTGCACCGTCCGGCTGGCGGGTACGATCACCAATCCAAAGCATATGGGCAGAACAGTCATACCAGTCACCCGTCAGACTGTCACGTCGGGTCAGCGCTTCTTCATATGGCAACAAAAGCGCCTCATGGGAAGTATAAAAACTGGTTTCCCTGATAGCTGCGGTATTGGCACCGGTTATGCCGCAGGCTTTCATGAAGGCCAGCGCTTCATCAATACGTTCGGCCAGGCACATGTACTTCTCAGACTGCGGCGTAGCCTTAACAAAGCCCAGATTCCATTCATGCACCTGCTCCAGAGAGGCCAATCCCCCTTGAGCAAACGCACGAATCAGGTTCAACGTTGAAGCGGATTGATGGTAAGCCGCCAGCAACCGCTCCGGATTGGGCTCACGCGCCGCTTCGGTGAATTCATTACTATTGATGATGTCACCCCGATAGGAGGGCAACACTACGCCATCACGGGATTCAGTGCCTTGCGAACGAGGCTTGGCAAACTGCCCAGCCAGTCGCCCCACCTTCACAACCGGGCAGCTGGCACCAAAGGTCAATACCACCGCCATCTGCATCAGCACCTTGAAGGTGTCTCGAATATTATCAGCAGAGAACTCGGCAAAGCTCTCAGCACAGTCACCGCCCTGAAGCAGGAAAGCGCGTCCTTCTGAAACATCGGCCAGCTGCTGATACAGTGCACGCACTTCACCGGCAAACACCAGCGGCGGCATACGGCGCAATTCTGACTCTACCTGCATGACCTTACCGGGATCCCGGTATTCTGGTTGCTGCAGGGCAGTTTTCTGTCTCCAGCTATCTGGCTTCCACTCTTGCATGTTTCTCTTTGCCCCATACCGGGTTGTCATTAACATACACTTGGCTGTCTGTCATGAGGGGCGCAAGATCATTACGCGTGGGCAGCCCTCAGGCAGCGGAGAACCCTGTTTCCGCTGGACACACCAAGTGGGAGCTTACGATACCATCAGACAATCCGAATAACACCCACCCTGTCATCGAACAGGGCGGACTTATCATGGTCAGGTCATTCCCTTGCTCAATTGATTAAAAATGGCATCCTTAAGCTGCACCCGCTTCATCTTCAGCGCCTCATAATGCTCATCCGTCGTCGGTACACTCTGCATCTCCAGACCCCGCACCTGATGTTCAACCTCATGGTACTCCCGGGCAAGGTTCCTGAAACTTTCGTCCGTCTGTTTCAGGGTCTGGATTCGCTCCTGGTATTCGGGAAAATCATCAACCAGATTGTGCTTGTCACGCAGCATTGCAGATCTCCGCATAAAAACACTCTCCGCCAGTTTAGTCAGACCAAAACCCCAACGTGGACAAAACGCACAAATTCACGGGTTTTCAACACAAATATGCGTGTTATACTTACCCCTCTTTAAATAAATTGACCGTATCACCCTTGAAAGCATTTACAGCGACTTCCTCTAAACTGATTAAGATGACCGGGATTATGACCATGATCAGCCGGCGGGGAAGCGTTTTTGACTGATAAGCAGCAGACACAAAAAACCCCCGCACCGAACCGGTCCGGGGGTTTTTTATTACTGGCGGTACACAACGACGGAAACACAGCATGACCAGTATCCAGCTCAAACTGATCACAGCCAACAATCCCGGCTGTCTGGAGAAGATTCTCTCAACCAGTCGAGGAGGCGGTTTTGAAGTCAGCAACTTTATTGCTGAGTTCAAGCCCGAGCGCGATCATTACGAAGTCAAACTCCGCGTCCAGGGCGAAAAGAGCCAGGACAAGCTGATCATGCAACTGCTGAAAGAGGAAGATGTACGCTCACTGGTTCCCTGCCGACGCTGACTCAGTCGCCGGTTGCCACTGGGCGGGCTGGATCAGTAATCCACTCACTCCAAGAGCCGGGGTATAACGTCGGCCAGGGCAAACCGGCCAGTCGCATGGCCAGGATGTTATGGCAAGCCGTCACCCCCGAACCGCAATAACAAACCGGCCGCGAATACTCACCCGTATCAGCGGTTGAATAAAAGCGTCTGAAACGCTCCGTCAAAACATCCGGTGAAAAGAAGCGGTTATTGACATCCATATTCTCAGTAAACGGAATACAAAGTGCACCGGGAATATGCCCCGCCACAGGATCAATCGGCTCTGACCGGCCAGCATAACGCTCCAATCCTCGCGCATCCAGCAAAGCGGCTGACTGCTGTGACAGCATCAACACATCACCTGCCGTCACCGTACGCTGATAACAGGGTGTAAACGCATAGTCGCTCGGATCACACTTAGCGATCTTCCGGGTCAGCGGCAAGCCTGCATCAACCCATGCCTTAAAGCCCCCATGAAGCACGCGCACAGAAGACAGTCCGGCCCACTCCAGCAACCACCAGCAACGCGCCGCCATGGCATGACTGCCATCATCATAGACCACAACCTGTGTAGTCTCGCTGATTCCCCAGAATTGCAGTCGTTTAGCAAATTGCACAGGGTCAGGTAATGGGTGCCGCCCAGTGATACCCGGTGCAATAGTACCCGACAAGTCTTGCTCCAGGTCAGCATAAACGGCGCCGGGAATATGGCCGTCACGATACTGCTGATTACCCAAGTTGATATCCTGCAACGAAAAGCGGGCATCAATCAGTCGTAGCGACGGCTCACCCAGCTTCTCTGCCAGTTCATCGACTTCAATTAACAGGCTCATGGCTTGTTTACTCACATAAAATCAGACTTACCAGCCGAATGCCCTTTACTGACTTCCCTGCTGGGGGAGGTTGACCACCTTGTCGTTGACAATGACCTTGTCAGACAGCACCTGATCAATATCCACATCGCTACCCTTGAGGCTGTCGCTGACAATGATACGTGTAACATCCGCTGCATCACTGTGTGGATCAACGTCATCCGTATAAACGGGTACTGGATCAAACGTAGACGCCGCCTCAGGTTCAGAGGGCAATGGCTGCACTGTCGCATGATCGTGCCAGAGCCACAGACCGCCAAGAATCACAATACAGCCAACAATGCCGACTGCAACCAGTGTATCTTTTTTCATGGTGCTTACCGGAACAGGAAATTCTGCAGTCTAATGCTTGATTCACTGATTCATCAAGGGCACAGCGGTTACAACACGAGTCACACCACCTTCCGAGACAAGGTTCACCCTGTCTCCTTTATGAATGGGCTCGTCCAGCCCCACAGCCTGCTCAATAGAGATATGTGCACCGGTATCAAGCTGAATGGTCATGAGAACGTGTCGACTGTCGACGATGGCATCCGTCGTATCGCCAGCATCATCTTCTACCCATGAGCCTGCGGTTCTACCAACAACCTCTACAGCAACCACGGTACCGGTATCAACCCATGCCTTGCTGGCAATTTCACCACGGCTATAACTGTAACCCGTCAGATCAGGCATACACCCGCCCAGCAAAATCAGGAGGCACCCCCCTATACATATTCCACCATACACCGCATTGTCCTCCCTGATTCAATGTTCTAATGAACAGCCAAACTCACTGTCTTTACTTATTGTTGAACAACCATCACTCCGACTATAATCCCCGCTTCCTGCGCAAACAGGCAAGATTCAAAACAATATTTTGCGCAGATCCCCTAAAGGGACTTGCCGCCCAATACATGACTGACCATTACCGAGGAGCCCCCATGGATGACCGATTGACCATCAAGGAATGCTGCCTGCTGACTCTCTCCCTGGCGACGCTCGCAACCAGCATCCTGCTGCTGATTAACGCCATAC
Organism: Kistimonas scapharcae; assembly: GCF_039540975.1. NCBI lineage: Bacteria > Pseudomonadati > Pseudomonadota > Gammaproteobacteria > Oceanospirillales > Endozoicomonadaceae > Kistimonas > Kistimonas scapharcae. The sequence continues at coordinate 116,813 of NZ_BAABFL010000481.1, read as the reverse complement.
AATAAGTCAGCCGCTGACTTCGCCCGAACATGCCCCGTTCGGGCCTGGCCATACAAACCATTCGCGATTCATATTTCTATTATTATTCCATACCGTCTATAGAGGCGCCTCATACCCTGCCCTTCCTGAATCCACCAACATCTATTCTTAAAGGAGGAAAGGAAGCATTTGCATGAACTCATCAACACCCAACATTCCCGGCACTCCCCCTGCAGGAATGACCAGCCAGACCTCAGGCGCATCAAGCCATAGACCTCAACCAGAGGGCACCACCCACTCCCTGAGAACGGTAAAAAAAGCGTTGGGGGATGAACTATTTGTCAAAAAAATAAAAACACATGGGGATGAAATCCCCCAACCCTCTGTCAGCACAACATCGCTCCACCAAAGGGCTCCTCGCATAGCGGATTCTACCCACCGGACCATCAACCCTGCCGTTGAACAACTTCACCAACTGGTCAAACAACATGCCCAACACTTTTCCCCTGATGAACCGGCATTGACACAGGAAACATCCCCCCGTTCTTACCTGAACAACCATACACCGCCATCTCCACCGACAGCAGCACCTGAATCTGTGCAGGAAAAAAAACTCAAGCGAGTGACAGGCAAACCCTGGAATACATTCCTGAAAGCAGTCTGGAATCGCTTTGGCCTGTCTCCGGCATTGAATAGCATACCAACAGGAGAAAAAGCCTGGCTAAGGCAATCCTTCCTCAAACACCTTGCCAATCACCAGACCTACCCTAAAAATAATAAGGAAGCACAGCAAATTTTTATCCAGTATTTGAAACAGCATAATTCACTGTTTCAACAAAGCTTGCCACATACGATTGGGCATCTGACCCAGCACGCAAACCACCCACAGTCATTACTGGCCGAATCGCTTCAACCTCTGCTGGAAAATAGCGGACTTACACGCCGGGAACTCAGCCTGATCAGACAGGCAGCCAGCCTTGCGACACGAATCAGCCACATGACCAGTTTGTCACCTTACGAAACCCTGAATGGCGGTGGAGCCAGACAACCTGCGCACCTGACAAATGCGCTGAATGCCTTTAAGAAACAATTAAATAAAACCAAAAGCCTCTCTGATGAGCTGCGCCACTGCCTGAATCTGGATATCACGAAGATGCTGCAAACCTGTATGGAACAGGAGCAACTCTTCGCCACCCTGCAAAGCAACGATTTCAGAACCCCCGAAACGTTCAAAGATTGCCTGGAAACACAGTGCCAGGCGGCCTGGAAAACCTTGGGTAATTCAATGACCCCACAGGCAAAGAAAGCGAGGAAGGCGTTACTCAAACTTTACATAAATCATCGGGAATCTATTGATCAACAGGGTGGATTCATACCCGACATGGTTCAACAGGTCGCAGGCTGCAATGCAAAAATCATAGGAATACTCGAAGCAGCGGGGCTGCGCAGTACATTCAACGCCATGCTGACAGAAGAGCTGAGCAAATCCAGTAAAGCCTTCGTAAAACAGCAGGCTTTTCGAGTCAATGGTGTTCTGCATCAATCAGAAACCCGCTACTGCCCTGCAGCCAAACTACGCTATCACCACCCTGACGAACCCCAGGGGGGGAGAGATCCTTTCGAGCATAGCTACCAGGATCGTATGAGCACCTCCATGCGACGGGACAGTGACTCAGCGGTAAACCTCTATACATCAAGCTTATCCATGGATGGCAGAGATGTTGAAAAGTCAGTCAGGGTAGGCATTCCCTACGCCTATGCCCATCCTGCTGACCAACGGGACACTATTACCCATCGCCGGCTCAATGAAGCCCTGACAGCCCTGTTGCTGCAACACAAGGCCGACACCGAAGAACTGGCAAATGCCATGGACAATCCTGATGCCGCCATTGACATGCCGGTATGCTACACCAACCTCATGAGCCCCGATGCATTGCGCAGCATGGGCAAGCACATCCCCATCACGAAAGTGAAAGATGTCATGGATGATGAGCGAAAATGGTGCCGCGAAACCTGGAAAAGCATGAAAAAACACTGGCAGGATAAAACAACCACTCTCACCATTTACTCAAGTGCCGGCACCCCCCATACGGTCAACATTAATGTTGAACCATTCATGTTTATCTGTCCCTGTAATCTGATTGCCCACAACAAACTTCTCGCGCTAACCGGCGATACATGGAGAGACGCAGAAAAACAGAATGGTAAAATGCTCGGACGGCTGATTGGCAGCCTGACACCCGGTGACCCCATAGAGGGATTTATTGGTCAACGACTTCAGCAGTACCCACCCGAAACCCAACAAAAGATCCAGCTACTGGCTGACCACATGCGTGAGCTGACACGTACTGGCATGCGCCACTGCGCTGAGAAAGACCCTTTTCTGTATAGCCGTACACTTAATTCCCTGCTTAACAGTATCGACATGCCAATCATTGAAGGCTGCAAAAGCAACAAGGATAGAACTGGACTCAAAAAAGCCCACGATCATACCCAGCTCTGCTACCTGAAGGCCTGCCAAGCAGATGCTATGGAAACGGATTTCATCCGTCGGCATATCATGACAGAAAGCCCAGAGTTCGAGGCGTTATTACAGCAGATGGCGGTTAATGGCGGCCATACCACGATTCAAACGCAAAATACGGCTATGCCGGGTTATCGAATTACCCGCTCGGTAAGCGCCCATCTTGACCCGATATTTGAGCTGATCCAACGAGGCACCCCACTCTCCAAAAAACAGGAAAAGATATTGCAAAAATCGCTGGCCGAGAGAGCGAGCCATATTCCAGCCAGTCAGAATGCCCACGAGCAGGGCACCCCAAAACAACAACCAGCCCCCTACCGACCTGCCGTCAATGCGGTGGATAATCCCAATCGCCCATTGGTGCCACCGGTATAACCACCAACAACGGTAATACCATAAAAAACCCCGCTTGCGCGGGGTTTTCAGTTTTCACTCAGAATCAGTTAACCCAGACCCGGGCATTACGGAACATCCGCATCCAGGGGCCATCCTCTTCCCACTCATCAGGACGCCAGGAATTCTGGACCGCCCGGAATACCCGCTCCGGGTGGGGCATCATAATCGTGACCCGACCATCATTTGTCGTCAGGCCGGTAATGCCTTCCGGCGAGCCATTGGGGTTGAACGGATAGCGCTCGGTCACCTGGCCATGGTTATCGACATAGCGCAAAGCCACCAGGCCGCTGCCGCTTGAACGACGCAGGGCATCCGCATTGACAAACTCCGCATGTCCTTCACCGTGGGCAATGGCGATCGGCAAACGATCTCCCACCATGCCAGACAGGAAGATCGAAGGACTCTTCTCAATCTGTACCATGGCCACCCGCGCTTCAAACTGCTCGGAGCGGTTACGGACAAAGTGAGGCCACAACGACGCACCGGGAATCAGCTCTCGCAGGTTGGACAGCATCTGACAACCGTTACACACCCCCAGCGTGAAGGTATCCCGGCGATCAAAGAAAGCAGCAAACTGTTCCCGTGTACGGCTGTTGAACAGGATCGATTTCGCCCAGCCTTCACCCGCACCAAGCACGTCACCGTAAGAGAAACCGCCACAGGCTGCCAGACCGGTGAAATCAGCCAGCGAACGGTCACCGCTCATGAGATCGCTCATGTGCACGTCAACCGCAGCAAAACCGGCACGGTCAAACGCTGCCGCCATTTCGACCTGACCATTCACGCCCTGCTCCCGCAGTATCGCGATCCGGGGTTTAGCGCCCCGGGCAATGTAGGGCGCAGCAATATCCCGGTTATGGTCCCAGGCCACCACGGCGTGCAGGCCGGGATCCCGGTCGTCCAGCAGGTTATCAAACTCCTGACGGGCGCATTCGGCGTTATCACGCAGCGCCTGGATCCGGTAGCTGGTCTCTGACCAGATGCGATGGTAACGAATCCGGTTGCCGGTCAACACGTCATGCCCACGGAAGACGAACTCGACATTCTGCTCATCCGCCAGTGTACCGATACTGTGGACACAACCTGACAGACCGAACTCGGCCAGGCAGTCCATCACATAGCCCTTGTCCTCACGGCGTACCTGGATCACTGCACCCAACTCTTCGTTGAACAGGGCCGGCAGCAGGTCTGACGGGGTTTCCGCCAGCTTATCCAGCTCAACCCGGATACCGGTATGGCCGGCAAAGGCCATTTCCAGCAACGTAGCCAGCAAACCACCGTCTGAACGGTCGTGGTAAGCAACGATCTTCTGCTCATCCATCAACTGCTGGATTGCATCAAAGAACGCTTTCAGGTCTTCCGGGCTGTCCAGGTCAGCCGGCACATCACCCAACTGACGATAAACCTGCGCCAACGCAGAACCACCGAGGCGATTCCGGCCACGCCCCAGGTCGATCAACACCAGCTCGGTGTCGCCCAGATCCGTCCTCAACTGCGGCGTCACCGTCTTGCGAATATCCTGAACCGGCGCGAACGCGGAAATAATCAGCGACAGCGGTGAGGTAACAGACTTCTCGGTACCATCCTCGTTCCAGGCTGTCCGCATGGACATGGAATCCTTGCCCACGGGAATGGTGATACCCAGTTCAGGACACAATTCCATACCCACGGCTTTCACCGTATCGTACAGACGCTCCCCTTCACCGGGGTGGGACGCTGCAGACATCCAGTTGGCCGACAGACGAATATCAGACAGGCTGCCAATCCGGGCACTGGCAATATTGGTGATCGCCTCACCGATCGCCATACGGCCGGATGCAGGGCCATCCAGCAAGGCCACAGGCGTACGCTCGCCCATGGACATGGCTTCACCGGTGTAGACATCGAAACTGGTCGCAGTAACGGCACAGTCCGCCACGGGTACCTGCCACGGACCTACCATCTGGTCTCGATTGACCAGACCGGTGATTGAACGGTCACCAATGGTAATCAGGAAACTCTTGCCAGCGACTGCCGGCAGGCGGAGTACCCGCTCTGTCGCCTCGGCCAAATCAATACCGGCCAGCTTCAGTGCCTTGCGCTCAAAATCGGTGCGTTCCACCGACCGGTGCATACGGGGCGCCTTGCCCAGCAGGACTTCCAGCGGCATATCAACCGGGTTGTTGTCAAAATGGCTATCTGACAGACGCAGGTGCTCTTCATCCGTGGCGGTACCTACCACTGCGAAAGGACAGCGTTCCCGACGACAGATCGCTTCAAAGCGCGCCATATCCTCCGGCTCAACAGCCATCACATAGCGTTCCTGAGACTCATTGCACCAGACCGCCAGCGGCGACATGCCGGGTTCATCGTTGGGGATGTTGCGCAGCTCAAAATTGCCGCCGCGGCCACCGTCACTCACCAGTTCAGGGAACGCGTTGGACAGACCGCCGGCGCCGACATCGTGAATAAAGCGAATCGGGTTCTTGTCACCCAGCTGCCAGCAGCGGTCGATGACTTCCTGGCAACGGCGCTCCATTTCGGGGTTTTCCCGCTGTACAGAGGCAAAATCCAGGTCTTCCTGGCCTTCACCGGTACTCATGGACGACGCCGCACCACCACCCAGACCGATCTGCATGGCCGGGCCACCCAGAACGATCAGCTTGGCGCCAGCAGCGAATTCGGCTTTCTGCACATGATCAGCTCGAATGTTGCCCAGGCCACCGGCAATCATGATCGGCTTGTGGTAACCACGCACTTCCTCACCGGCCGGGCCGTTGACCTGCTCTTCATAGGTCCGGAAATATCCGCAGAGATTGGGACGACCGAATTCATTATTGAAACCGGCGCCGCCCAGCGGCCCCTCAATCATGATATCGAGGGCGGAGACGATACGGTCCGGCTTGCCAAAATCCCCTTCCCAGGGTTGCTCATAACCGGGAATACGCAGGTTAGAGACAGAGAAACCGGTCAGGCCCGCCTTCGGCTTGGCACCACGACCGGTCGCACCTTCGTCACGGATCTCTCCACCGGAACCGGTGGAGGCGCCGGGGTAAGGGGCAATGGCCGTTGGATGGTTGTGGGTTTCCACTTTCATCAGGATATGGACATCTTCCTCATGAAAACCGTATTCGCAGGAGTCAGGGTTGGGGAAAAAGCGGCCGGCGCGGGAGCCGGTGATGACGGCGGCATTGTCCTTATAGGCAGACAACACGCCATCGCTGTGCATCTCCCAGGTATTGCGGATCATGCCAAACAGGGATTTATCCTGCGCTTCACCGTCAATATCCCAGGACGCGTTGAAGATCTTGTGCCGGCAATGTTCCGAGTTGGCCTGGGCGAACATCATCAGCTCAACATCGGTAGGGTCCCGTTGCAGGCGGGTGAAATTCTCCACCAGGTAATCAATCTCATCCTCTGCCAGCGCCAGCCCTAATTCAGCGTTGGCCAGTTCCAGCGCCTCGCGCCCCTCAGCCATGACCGCCACCGAAGTCAGTGGCTGTGGCTCGGCATCGCGGAAGAGGCACTCGGCCGCCTCCAGGCTGTGAAGTACGGTCTCCGTCATCGGGTCATGCAGGCTATCACCGATCCTTGCCAGCGCTTCGGCACCGGGTTCCCCATCGGTCTGGATATAGTAGGCAATGCCCCTTTCCAGACGCTGGACCTGGCCAAGGCCGCAGTTATGGGTAATATCAGTCGCTTTGCTGGACCAGGGGGAGATGGTGCCGGGCCGTGGCACCACGAGGAAGAGTTGTCCGACAGGTTCCTGGGCCTCAATGCCCGGACCGTAGCGCAACAACCGTTGCAGGACACCCTGCTCCTCGCTGGTCAGCGGAGCGGTCAGTCGCGCAAAATGCATGAAGTCAGCGTACACACCGGTGACACCGGTAACCTGCTGCTGAAGCGCCTTCAGCAATCTCTCAGAACGGAAAGAAGAAAGCGCGGGATTGCCGCGTAGAATCTCCATGGTCAGACGAACCCTCGAAATCCGGGAGAGGTTGGTAAGTACCGCAAATAGTCTGCGCGGGTACTCAGGGTGCGCGTATAATACAGAAAGCCGTGTGGCTGAACCACCCGGCAAACCCCTGTTTCACTCTCTTTGACGCTATTACCCGATTTTCGTTCATGCCCCGTCATTGCCCCTAAAGTCTGCGCTGATCATCGCCATGAAGGAGTACCGGTTATCGTGTTGAGAATGATACGCCTTCACTATAAAAATCCACGCGGCTCCTTGGTTTCGTGGCGGATCATCAGTGTGTTGCTGCTGACCGGCTGTGACAAACCACCAGACACAGGCGTCGTCTGTCCTGCGTTCCTGCCAGCCATGGTGGCCAATCAGCAAACCGGATCACCTGAGCACACCCGTGACAGTAATCGATCCTACCGGCAACTGAGCTGGGCTTATTACCTGGACAACCGCCAGGCGGCACCACTCTTTGATCCACCGTTGGATGCCTTTCCCGTGGCCCTGTCTGCCGCCGAAAATGTCAGTATCAACACCCATATTGCACACCGCCTTCCACGGTATGAGGCGCTGTTTCGCCGCATTGCCGAATCACACCAGATCGACTGGCGCCTGCTGGCTGCCATCAGCTACCAGGAATCCCACTGGTCGCCCAGGGCAAGGTCACCCACCGGCGTGCGGGGCATGATGATGCTGACACTCACCACGGCCCGGGAGGTTGGTGTTCGAAACCGGCTGGATGTGGAGCAGAGTGTGCGCGGTGGTGCCCGGTACCTGAACCGGATCCATGACCGATTGCCTGAATCAATCCGGGAACCTGATCGCACCTGGATTGCCCTGGCTGCCTATAACGTCGGCATGGGGCATGTGTATGATGCCCGTGACCTTACCCTCCAGGCTGGAGGCAATCCGGACAAATGGCATGATCTCCGATTCCACCTGCTCCTGCTGGAGCAATCCTGGTGGTACCGCCAGACACGGTACGGCTATGCCCGCGGATCAGAACCGGTGCGTTATGTGGAGAATATCCGCCTGTTTTACCAGCACCTGCAACAGCCGCAGATACTGGCGCAGTCAGACTGAGCTAACAACAGCCCGGCTGTTTAGCCTGTTTTTTCTCCAGGCGGCGCCGGCGGAAAAAGTCGGACAGTAACTGTGAACACTCCCCTTCCAGCACGCCGCCGGTAACAGCCACTACGTGATTCAGCCAGGGCATGTCCAGCAGCTCCGCCTGGCTGGCAACGGCGCCGGCCTTGGGTTCTGTGGCGCCATACACCAGCCGGCGAATCCGGCTGTGGACAATGGCACCGGCGCACATGGTGCAGGGTTCCAGGGTGACGTAGAGGTCGCAGTCCACCAGCCGGTAATTGTTGAGGGTGACCGCGGCATCGCGCAGTGCCTGGATCTCGGCATGGGCGACCGGGTCGACCCGGCTGATCGGGCTGTTGTACCCCCGCCCGACGATGCGGTTTTCATGCACAACAATAGCGCCCACCGGTACCTCGTTCAGGGCTGCCCCCAGTCGCGCAAGGCGCAAGGCTTGCTGCATCCAGTGCTGATCGGTTTCCTGAGTCGCCTGCATTACGCTACTGCCATCATCCAAAAGGGCGGGATTATAGCGGGACGGCTCTATGAGACAACGTTAAAGCCAGGCAACCTCACCGGTAAGGTGCGGCCGCCCCCCCGTAGAATACAGTTGGAAATCGACACCCGATTCAGACGATTGTCGGCTAAAACTCACCTCGGACGGTAAGTAGACCGGGGTTTTAAACCGCACATCAACCGAAAACGGTTTATTCCCGATGGTGGACGCCAGTGCCGCCAGACAACGGGCCTTGGACCACATACCATGGGCGATAGGACGCCGAAAACCAAACAGTTTCGCCGTGAACGGATAGAGATGAATAGGATTACGATCCCCGGAAACCGCACCATACCGGCGCCCCAGATCGGGCGGAAGCGACCAGTTTTCATCCGGTTCGGGTAGCGTTTCTTCCTGGCGTCGTGGCTTTTTGCCAGCCGTCTTCCCCGACATTCTCGAGAGTGTTGTGCTGACGCTGTCCCACACCGGTTCCCCGTTCGCCTCGATGCGGGTAATGAAGTCAAACTCCAGCCCGGCCTCCACCCGGCGGGTTTCACCCACCGTACAGTCAATCCACAGCAGCTCCTCCTGTTCGACCGGCCGGTATTGGCGAATCCGGTTGCGAACATGCACCAGCCCCACCGGTGCCAGCGGCATGGCGTTATGGACCAGCAAATGCATCTGCAACGGAAAAGAGAGAATATGCAGAAATGTCGGCGCCAACGTTGCCTGCCGTTCAAACCCACAGACCCGGTTATACGCCTGCACCTGGGGGCGATCAGCACGCACACCGGCGACACTGACGGACAAGGCAGGCAGCGAATCGCCCGTGGGACGCCCGCGTTTGACAGCGGCGCCCGCATAGAGACGCCACAAAGAAGGAATGGTCGATAACGTGTCTGCCTGCATGATGGAGCACCGATGTCTGGGACTGACAAGTCCTCGATTCTTACACGCACCGGTCGCGTCGCATTGGCTGATTCACCCCCGGCTCCCTGCCCGATTGCCAATGACGCCGCCGTAACCGATTGTCATCCCCCCCAATCCTCTCTAAGATAGCGAAACGAATACGGCACGATCAGGCAATAACACCCCGTACAGCCAAGGTGCTGACACTAACAGCCGCCGCAAAGGACTGACGGAATAACAACAGAAGCCGGGCAGTAACATGAGCGAATTAAAAGACGCAGGCATCCTGGTACGGATGGCACACCAGGCCTTCATGAATGCCGGGATTGATCCCACACCGATCTACAAACGCTGCAATATCACGGCGCAACTGCTGGCCGACCAACGCACCCGAACCCCCCATCATGCACAAACACTCTTCTGGCAGGCCTGTGAGGATGTCACCGGGGACCCATTAATCGGTTTACATCTTGGTGAAAACACGCCGTTGTTTCGCGGCCAGGTGCTGGAATACCTGTTCCTGAGCAGCCACACCTTTGAGGAAGGGCTGCAACGGGCACTGCGCTACCAGCGCCTGCTGAGTGACGCCATCTGCGGCCGGCTGGAAATCACCGACGACCGTTGTGCGCTGGTGGTGGCGCCCACCACCGGCGATGCCGTCAGCATCCGGCACCTGAGCGACAGCATCATGCTGGGTGTCATCCGTTTTTTCCAGCATGTCACAGACGGTGCATTTAAACCGCTGGCCATCACCTTCTCCCATGAAGGCGTGGGGGATGACAGTGAATACCAGCGGGTGTTCGGTTGCCCGGTTAGCTTCGGTGATGAGGCGGATGAACTGGTCTTTGACCCGGCCGTCCTCAGTTATCGCTCCCTGCACGCCGAGCCCGAGCTGATGCGTGCCCACGAGCAGGTAGCCTCCGAGCAGATGGCCCGACTGGAAAAGCAGGATGTGGTCATGGCAGTCACCCGGGTCATCGGCGAACTGCTGGACTCCGGCCAGGTCAGTCTGGAATCCGTAGCGGAACGACTGGAGATTACTGCCAGAACATTGCGAAGCCGACTGGCGGAAGCGGAAACCAGTTTCAACCAGTTGCTGGCCGGTTACCGGAGCAACCTCGCCCGGCGGTTGCTGGCACGGACGGATGAATCCATTGACGAGATTGTCTACCTGACCGGCTTTTCCGAACCCAGCACCTTCTACCGGGCCTTCAAGCGCTGGACCGGCCTGACGCCCATAGAGTACCGGCGCAGCAAAAGGCGCGAACGCGCCGCCGCACGAAAAGTACCAGCAAAAGCGAACAGACCGGAAGAAGCACCGGCCTGACGTGATCAGCCGGCTTGCCACACATGACAAACCGGCCGTTACAGATTACCCATCCAGATGCAGGTTGCCGTTCTGCAACAGGGTATTCAGGATGGCGTTGTTATCCCCCAGGCTGGAGAGGTCAACATCCTGCAGGACAATCTTCTGGGTCACATCCCCGCCCTCGCCTGTCGGATGAATACTGATCTCGGTACTGCCATTGACCACCGCCACATCCAGGAACTGGTCAATGGTTTCCGGTGTTTCACCGGACAACAGCTGGCTCAGGTCGATGGCATCGCCACTGACACTGGCGTCGAAATCGGTAATGGTATCCACCGCGATGGTGGACGCGGTCCCTTCATCACCGGCAATCCAGACAAAGGTATCGGAACCCGCGCCGCCGGTCAGGGTGTCATTGCCGGCGCCGCCGATCATGAAGTCATCCCCATCGAGGCCCAGCAGGGTGTCATCGCCGGCCATGCCATTGATCTGTTCACCAAACGCGGTACCCGTCAGGGTCTCGCCATTGACGGTGCCATCAATGCCGCCGGTGCTGTCCAGGGTATGCATCACATCAATGTCCAGCGTGGCCGTGCTGGTGTTCGAGCCATCCGACACCTCATACGTGAAGGTTTCCGTCTGATCCGCACCACCCAGCACCTTGACCTCAGCATCCGTTAACGCCCGGTTATAGAGGCTGGCCTCATCGATATCACCCTGGAAATAATTACCGGCACTGGCCACATCACCGCTGTGTATTTTGGTACTGTCAGGATTGGATCCAAAAGCGATTTGGTCACTGTGCGCGCTGACCGGAACGGCGCCGGACTGCGTCCCGAAATCGACCCCATCGAGATAACCCGTTACCGTTCTTTCACTGGCCGTCGCACCAGACGCATCCAGCACCATCGTGACGCTATGCCAACCGGCATCCAGATTATCCAGACTGGTACCGATAAAGGCGCCGTTCCAGCTATCCGATTCACTCCATGCACCGACGTAGAGATTTCCGTTGTTAATATAAATATTCAGGCCATTCGTACTACCGCCCTCTTCAAAAAGAATCTGGGTGCCACTGAGATCGTTGGCAGGATCAATTCTGAACGAGAGGCTGATCGTCCGCTCGGTGACATCCGCTGAAACAATATTGTTTTCCGCAGTCGTTCCCGAATAGGTATTGATTTCCGCCGAGTTGGCCACCGTGATACGGTCATTAACCCCATCAAAACTCACTGCACCGCCACTGACACCGTCAGAAACAAACGTCGCCCCGGCCAGCGTACCGTTATCCGCAATGCTGTCCACCGTTGAACTGTCAGCGACGGTGGTACCGGTGCCTTCATCAAAGGTCCAGCGGGCCATCAGGTTGCTGTCGAGATCCACACTGGCGAAGGCGGGATCAAGGTTGTAGTTCCAACTGCCGTCTGCGGCGATATCCAGGGTGCCGTATTCCCCGGCAATACTGGTGGTGCCGGTAGCCGCTACCGCCTGACCATTCACGCTGGAAACGGTCAGGGTATCTCCCGTTGCCGTGGTTTCCACCGGCAGCACATCGTCACTGATGCCCGTGGTGTCGGAGAGTTGAATGCTGGCATCCACCGCGTGGTCTAACTCGATGGTGGCACTGGCGGCCGTGGTGTTGGTGCCGTCGCTGACGTTGTAGTCCAGGGTCAGGTCACCCGCGAGATCGTCACCGGTGCGGATCGTCCAGGTGCCGTCATTATTGTCATAGACCGTGTGTTCATTGTCGGGATAGATATCCCATTCAGCGCCGTTGAGTGTATAGGTAGACACAGAGTTCCCCCGGTTCATGACCCCAAGTTCGCCGTCACTGATATTTTCACTGAACTGATGCGCAATCTTCTCCACACCATCGACCGTCAGGCTCACCCGGTTATCAATGATATCCACTTCATAGTGGCGTTCCGTGTTGATGTTGGAATTAGCACCGGATTCATTAAATTCAGACAACGGGGTTGACGTGCCGTTTGTCCACTGTTCAACCCGCCATATGGGTGAGCCAGATCCATCATAACTGCCGATGGTCTTGTAGTTATTGGCGTCCACATAATCAAAGACAATGAAGTTATTACGGGTGGTATGCCCGTCCGTCGGCGCCACCGTGAAATCCAGATGCAGGTCGGCGCTGCGGGTTCCACCACCAGTGGTATCAATCAGCACCACGTTTTCTTCCGTGCCGGACGTCAACGTCAACGTATCACCGTTGACCGACACACTACCGCCCGTGCCTGCCGAGAAGCTGGTCTGGAAATCATGCCGGTGGGCGCTGACACCATCAATGCTGACATCCTGAATACTCAAGGCATCGCCCTGAGCGTCACTGGCATTGGAGAGCAGGAAGGCTTCCGTCACGGTATGGGTCACCAGGTCATCCGGAGCAACGATGTTCAGTTCGCCGTCAATATCAGGATCCTGATCTGGCTGGATATGCACATTAATCGCCTGGGCAGTCACCTCCGTTGCACCCGTCGCCGTCTCCGTGGTGGTGGCGGTAACCGTCATCGTGAAGTCTGTATTGCTCTCCGGTGCTGTCAGCGTCAGGCTACCCAGATCCCAGCCGGACACATCCAGTGCCTCACCGGTTGAGGTCAATGTATTCGTGCCATCGGTCAGCACAACATCCGCAGGAATTCCGGTCAGCTCAATCGCCAGGGTTTCCGAACCGTCACTGTCCGGCGTCGCCACGTCCAGGTCAACGGCTATCGCCTGGTCTTCCTGACCATAAACACCGACACCCGTTGGAATGTGGCCGTTGTCGGCACTGGCTGCCTGAATAGAGACATTATCCACCCACAGGTCCCGGGAGGCCGTCGTCGATGACGTATCCGTGATACGAAGAATGGCGTTTCCGGCCGCTATCCCGGTAAAGTCCAGATTCAATGTCTGGTAGGTTTGGCTATTGGGATTCACATCCTGGCTGGCCAGCACCGCGCCGGAATCCGCATCAATGATTTCTATCCGTCCAGAAACCGGGTTTGTGTTCGCACTGGCAAAACCCAGGCTCAGCGAGTAGCTGACATCCGGATGGATGGCAAAAGTCTGCTCCGCTACGCCGGTGATCGGTGTCTCTCCACTACTGAAGGTCATCCTGCCGCCGGAAATTGCAACACTCCCACTCAGATCCCACCCCGTGGACGCGGATAAATCACCGCTGGCGATCAACTCCGTGTCCAGCGCCAGGTCACTGTACACTTCATTGTTCAGGGTAATGGTCGGCGCATCCGTGACCGGTGTGACATCAAAGGTCAGTGTCTGGACTGAACTCTCCAGCCCGTTGTTATCGGTTGCCTTGAATTCGATGGAAGCATAAGCATCGCCACTGGCATTAGCATCCGGCACAAAGACCAGTTCTTGCAGTTCATCGGTGGTGAAGGTGTCGTTGGCAGCGACCGCTGTGGTACCGAAAGGCTGCCCTTCCACAGGACTGGGTGCCAACGCTTCATTCACTATCTGGAAATCATCCAACTGGGCGGCAAAGGGCTGGTTATTGCCAATATAGTTACCCACTGTCACGATATCAGCAGTTGACTGGAAGTCACTGGAACCAACCTCGACACCATCAATGTAAAATGTTGTTGTGCCATTCTCACCGACGGCAACCAAGTCATGCCAACCATCACCGATGGAGCTGGCAAAGTAACCCGAACCATGGAAACCGGTACCACCGGCATTATCAAAAGTCCCCAGTTCTCCGGTCGTATTATGGAAGATTATCTGATGATCATTATTGCCTCTTGTTAACGTATTCCAGAGATTATTATCGAGAAACAGGTCATTAAAGCTGACACTGATGGTCCACTCGCTGCCCAGGTCATAGGCAGGATCAAGCTGAATGTATTCGTGCGTGCTGCCATCAAATTGGGCAACCTCTCCCCGATCAACATCTGTCGCCTGCTCTACTCCCTGAGACGTACCTTGAATTTCGTTTCGGGTATCATTCGCGATATCTGAAGAATCACTGAAATCAAAGTGCAGATCGGGCGTCGGTTGCTTGTACAGTGTCCCGTCACCATTGATCGCGGTGATTGTCACCGTATGGGTATCCCCGGCATCCTGATCGGCGATAGTAAAGTCATCCGCCGTAAACTGGTGCGAGGCATCTTCATTGATGGTGAAGGTCTGATCCGCCACTGTCGGTGCGTCATTGACATCCTGCACCAGGATCGTGAAGGTCTGGCTGCCGCCTGACAGCCCGTTACCATTGTCGTCAACGGCTGTGACAGTCACCGAAATCGATGCTTCGGTTTCATGATCCAGCACCTGACCGGCTTTCAGGCGCAGTTCATCGTTCACCACCTCAAACCGGTTGTCGGATACGGTGAAGCTGTGCTGGCTGAAGGCTTCGTTATCAGTGTCCGGATCGGTGGCAGTGACGGTGCCAATGGTAACCGCCGTGGTGGTGTTTTCATCCAGCACAGCATCAATATTGGCCACATCAGCCATCAATTCGGGAATCTGTGCTGCAGTCACGGCCTGATCAAACACTTGCAAGCCGGCAATGTCGCCGGTGAAGGCTCCACCAAAACTACTGTGGGTTGTACCCAAACGAATCGAGTCCTGCCAGTTAAAATCAGAAGCTGTCATTGAACCAGATGCTACAGCGGAACCATCAACAAAAAGCGTCTGACCACCTACGTCGCCACCCACACTGTGAACCACATAATGCCATTCACCATCATTGAAGGCGGTTGATGCATCGCTGGTAATTGTCTCTTCACTCCAAATCCGGGCATTAATCCTGCCGTCAGAATCAATCCAGATTTCACGATCAGCAGCTCCTAAATTAGCAGCTGTCGTCATTTCTGCCATTCCACCACTGCCCGTGGTTCTGAACCAGAAGCCGATACTGTAAGACGTTTCTGATGCATCAAGAGAGGCAATAAATGATGAATTACTGCCATCAAATTGCAGGGCATTGTCAAACTGATTATTTGGGCCATCAACAAACGTCGGAGTCCCTCCTGAAAAGCTATTGCCTCCGGCATCACTTTCGTAGTTATTGTTAAAATCCCATGCCGCTTGTGCAGTGGGCGCCGAAGGCGCCACGGCCGCATCCACCGCCAGCGACACCGCCGTCGGCGCTTCATTCACATCACCGACCTGGATGGTGTAATCCTGCTCACTGGTCAGCCCACCGGAATCCGTGACCTGTACCCGCACGTTATGGGTGGTGTCCCCTTCATGATTCAGCAGCGTGCCATCCGCGACGGTAATCTCACCGGTACTGCTGTCGATGGCAAAGCGGCCGCCGTCATCATCCAGCAGGGAATAAGTCAGGGTGTCACCGGCATCCACATCGGAGGCCGTGACCTGCCCGACCACGGTGCCATCGGCCGCATTCTCATTGACACTGAAGTCATCAATGAAATCTTCCAGCTGGCTGGCCTGGTAGAGGTTGCTGATCTGGGTGGCGTCCAAGGCTTCATTGAACACCGCGAAATCATCCACGGCGCCGTCCATGTAGCCGTCATTCGACCAGTTACTCTTGCCGATGAAGTTATTCGTCCGGACTTTTTCCGGCGGAACGACGCCCTGCAGGGTGCCGGCTTCCACACCATTCTTGTAAACGGTCATCATGCCACTGCTGTCGACTGTGGCAGCCACATGCACCCACTCACCGGCGGTGAAGAAATTGCTCACTTGCAACTGATGGTTGACACCATTGGCATCTTGTATCTGAAAACCCAGGGTGTTTGAGGTACCGACGTGCCCCAACAAAATATTGTCATCATTGGCTCCATCACCAAAGTCAAACACCCGCGACCAGTTCTGACTGAAACTGTCGAATTTCACCCAGGTGGATATGGTCATGGCGCCACCGGTCTGCAGGCCACTGATTTCCCCGGCGCCGGACGTGCCATCCATCTCAAAGGCTGAGCCGGTGCCATCATGCCCGGTGCCCCAGGTCGCACTGCCTGAGAAGGTCAGCGCCTGGTCACCGTCGCCGATATCGGATGCACTGGTGCCCGAACCTTCGGAGAAGGAATAGGCCACACTCACATCAATGCTGTTCACCGGATCCAGCTCCGGCGCTTCATTGACATTGGTGAAATTGATCGTGGCCGGGGCACTGGCCGTTACGGCGACACCATCCGTCACCGTCACTGAATAGGAGGGCTGCACTTCCCCGCCGTCATGGGTAAAGCTGACTTCACCGTCCAACAGTTGCTGCTGGGTGAAACTGAAAGTGCCGTCACCATTATCGGTAACACCGGTGCCGCTGAATGCACCATTCTGAACATTACTGACGACAAAAGTCAGGCCACTGTCATCGTGATCCAGGTCCGTTGCGCTGAGGTTGTCAGCGGTCAGCACCACCGTGGCGCCCTCGTCAATCGACAGCGTATTGTTGGCCAGTTCCGGCCCGTCATTGACCGCAGCCACCTGGATGGTCCGGCTGACGGCGCCGGAGGTCTCCGTCCCGTCGGAGACGGTGAAACTGACTTCACGGTCGCCAGTATCCGGGTCATCCGAGCTGTTGCTGTAGGTGATGCTGCGCAACGCCGCCTGGTAGTTTTCCTGGGACGCACTGCCGGTCAGGGTCAGGGTGCCAGTTGCCGCATCCCAGCTGCCGGTGATGCCGTTCTGGTCGGTAAAGGCCAGCGCATCCTCACCGGTCTGGTAATTGCCGGTGACCTGAACCGTCGCACTCTGCAGCGTACTGCTGTCAGCATCAGACAGTGTCACGGTATTCAGCACTGTCGCCTCACCGTCGTTTTCGGTATAGGTGAACGGCGTGACGGGCATGGTCACGACCGGTGCATCGTTGGTGCCGTTGACCGCGATCGTGGTGGTTACAGACGACGATGCCCCTTCATCGTCACTCATCGTGTAACGGATCTGAACCGTGGCATTGTCACCCGTGCTGAGGTAATCAAAATCACTGCCCGGATCAAACCGGAGCTGGTTGTTGACGATACTGACCGTGCCCTGGCCTGTCACCGGGTTACCGTCGGCATCCACAATCTCGACGTTGTCCAGTGAGAAGTTGGCAGGGCCGTCATCGACGTCGACATCCACATCATTGGCCAGCACATCGAGGGTGAGGCTGTCGCCCTCATCTGTGGTCGCAACCTGGAACAGCTGGAAGCCGTCCACGCCGGTATAGCTGTCACCATTGTTGGAACTGATATCGAGTTTGAAATAACGGTAGGTGGCGGGCTCATCCAGCTCGAAGTCTTTGACTTCACGAAGCGACCAGTCGGTCACACTGCTATGGCTGTCAATCACTTCGAAGTTCACACCATCGTTACTGCCCAGCAGCTGCCAGTCCCTGGGCTCGCGTCCCTGGTCACGGCCGATGGCCTTGAGGTCATAGCGCCAGATCGTGATCGGTTCGCCGGTATCCACCTGTAACCAGCCGGAACGACCAGCCGTTGCCCAGGAGTTCACATTGTTGGCACTGCTGGCATCAACGCCGTCAAAGGCTTTGTACGCGGCATAACCCGCATTAACCTGGCCACTGGCACTCACCACAAAGCCCTGATCCGTATTGGCCGTCAGAGCCGATATGGTTGGATCCGTCATATTGCCATCCGCCACGGCGACCGGGCCATCATTCACCGATGTCACATCAAAGGTCAGCGTCTGTGTGGCACTGCTGGCGATTCCGTCACTGACGGTGAACTGGATATCCGCGTAATCCGTACCATGGGCATTGGCTGCTGGCGTAAAGACCAGCGAGCCGATTTCTGCCGCAGCAATCGGCTGCCCGTCACTCACTAAATCACCATTGAGCGTGAGCGTGCCTGCCGTCGGCGCCTGGGTGATCGTAACGGAGTGGAGACTGTCACCATCCACATCGGTGAAGCCAAAATCGGTGGCTGAGAAGGTATAGCTGTTATCTTCCGCCAGGGTAAACGTGTTATCGGTAGCCACCGGCGCATCGTTGGTGCCGGTCACGGTGATGGTGGCCGTGGATTCCGAGGTCGCCCCTTCGTCATCGGACATCACGTAACGCACGGTCACCGTCGTGCTTTCACCGCTGGCCAGGCTGTCGAAGTCACTGCCCGGCACAAACTGCAGCTGGTTGTTCACCACGCTGACCGTGCCCTGCCCGCTTAACGGATTGCCGTCGCCATCCACGATCTGCACGCTGTCCAGGCTGAAGTTGGCGGTGTCATCGTTGTGATCCGCATCCGTGTCGTTGGCCAGCACATCAATGGTGAGGGTTTCATTCTCATGGCCGGTGTGCGTATCCGCACTCGCCACCGGCGCATCATTGGTGCCGGTCACTGTGATAGTCGCTGTCGCCTCAGACGTTGCGCCGGCCCTGTCAGAGATTTCATAACGTACGGTAACCGTCGCGGTTTCACCGGTTGCCAGTTCATCAAAATCGGTTCCCGGTTCAAACCGGAGTTGCCGGTTTGAAATGGTCACCGAGCCTTGTCCTGTGAGCGGATTACCGTTGCTGTCAACAATTTCAGCCCTATCGAGATTCAGCGTCTCATAGGTATCCCCGGTATCGGCATCGGTATCATTGGCCAGCACGTCCAGCATGAGCACCTGATTTTCCGAGGCGCTGCCGACATCGGCTACCGCTACCGGCATATCATTGGTGCCCGTCATGGTGATGGTGGCGACCTGCTCAACCGTGCCACCTTTGTCGTCTTCCACCGTAAAGCGGTATTCAATCACCACCTGTTCACTGTTTTCCAGGTAGGCATAGGCGGACGGATCCACGGTCATCTGGTTGCCGATAATACGAATACCACTGTCATCACCGCTGATCAGCCGGACACTGCCATCCTGTACGGACAAAGTGTCACTGACATCAACATCACCGGCATGGGACAGGAGATCGAGGGTATAGCCGGCGTCATCGGCACCCGCTCCAGAGGTGATCGCCCGGCTGACAAAAGGGGCATCATTACTTCCGGTGATGGTCAGCGTCGCGGTGGATTCTGAGGTACCGCCAAAACGGTCCGACATGGTGTAACGCACCACAACCGTTGCGCTCTCACCCTCGGCCAGGGCATCAAAATCCCCGTTGGGGTCGAACTGCAGCTGCCTGTTAACAATGCTGACCTGTCCACGGCCTGTCTCAACATCACCGTTAACAGCGACAATCGCCACATGATCCAGGGTGAAATTGGCAGGGCCATCATCCGTATTGGCATCGGTGTCATTGGCCAATACATCCATGCGGAACACGGCATTTTCATCGCCCTCACCCCGGTCTTCCCTGGCAACCGGGATTTCATTGACCCGCACCACCGCTGCCGGGACTGCGTATTCCTGCACCAAGGGTGCCTGCTCACGCTCCGGTTCTGATTGTGTGCCTGGCGCCCGGTCTGAGGCCTTGTCGATACCGTCGGTTTCTATATCCAGGATGCTGGACTCTGTGCGGGTGACAAACGGGGATTCGTCCAGTTTTTCTTCAAGCTGCTGTTGACTGCCCTGTGCGTTTTGCCTGTGGTCAGCATCATCACGGGAGGAAGTGGACGATGGCTGCTGAAAGTCACGTGCCTGGAGGTTCTGGGTCAGCACCGTGTAACCGGATTGCCCTTCATCCAGATCATCAACGTCTTCCGGCATGAACGGGTTACCCGGTTCTTCTGGAAACTGCTGATTGCCGTACCGGTCATAGGTCACCCCATCCACAACAATGGCGGGATCAACGGACTCTTCCGCTGTTTGCTCCTCACCCTCGGGCTGTTCCTGCGCCGGAGGGACCACCACAGGTTGTACCGGGGGGGACGCATGGGCCTGTTCCTCACGCGGCTCCTGCGTTTCCTCCGGTGTTGGCTTTACCGGTTCATTCGGCCCATTGGCAGACTCAGCGCCGGTCTGCTTATTTTCATTATCAGCCATACGACCTCCCTATCCATGGCTGTACAACACAAGCGGTCCTCCCCGGAACCGCTCAACCGTTAATGTGCAGATTTCCATTCTGCAACAGGGTATTCAAAATCGCCGTGTTATCCCCAAGGCCTGACAGGTCAACCCCCTGAAGGATGATTTTCTGGGTGACATCCCCGCCGGGCGTGGCGTTGAAATCCGTGATGGTATCAATAGCCACCGAAGACGCTGTGCCTTCGTGGCCGGCAATCCAGACAAACGTATCGGAGCCGGTGCCACCGGTCATCGTATCGTTGCCAAGGCCGCCGACCAGGAAATCATCGCCGTCGTTGCCGATCAGGGTATCCATACCGGCCAGCCCCTCAATCCGTTCACCGAAGGCGGTGCCAGTCAGGGTTTCATCACCCACCGTGCCACTGATGCCATCCGTACTGTCGAGGGTATGCTGCACGTCAATGGCCAGTGTGGCGGTGCTGGTATGTGTGCCATCCGAAACGTCATAGGTGAAGGTTTCCGACTTATCCATCTGCCCCAGCACTCTGGCCTCTGCATCGGTCAACGCCCGGTTGTAAATCCGGGCTTCATCAATCTCACCCTGGAAATAATTCCCATCGCCCGTCAGGTCACCCGTATCAATCTGTGTATCTTGGCTCATCCCCCCAAAAGCGATGGCGCCGCTATGGGGGTTGACTGCCTGTGCCCCCGTGTTGGTACCAAACGCCATACCATCCAGATAGCCCGTCAGCGTCCTTTCGCTGGCTGTTGCGCTGGTGGCATCCAGCACAAGGGAAACACTGTGCCAGCCAGACGCCAACCCATTCAGATTGGTACTGACATACGTACCGTTCCAACCAGTCGATTCACTCCATGCGCCAACGTATAAATTGCCGTCACGAATATAAATATTGAAACCATTGGCCCCTCCGCCCTGTTCATACAGAACCTGGGTGCCCGTCAGGGCATTGGCCGGATCGACTTTAAAGGCAAGACTGATGGTGTAGGCAGACTTGGTGCCGGTATAGGTATTGAGTTCAGTAGAATTCGCCACATCAATGCGGTCATTGCTGCCATCAAACGCCACTGCACTGCCGCTAATACCCTCACTGGCAAATGTCGCGCCATTCAGCGTACCGTTATCCGCGATACTATCGACGGTTGAACTGTCCGCAACCGTGGTGCCGGTACCTTCATCGAAGGTCCACCGAGCTACCAGGTTGCTGTCCAGATCCACACTCGCATAGGCCGCATCCAGGTTATAGGTCCAGCTGCCGTCGGCAGCGATATCCAGGGTACCGAACT
Organism: Kistimonas scapharcae; assembly: GCF_039540975.1. Taxonomy (NCBI): domain Bacteria; kingdom Pseudomonadati; phylum Pseudomonadota; class Gammaproteobacteria; order Oceanospirillales; family Endozoicomonadaceae; genus Kistimonas; species Kistimonas scapharcae. Next base: position 95,050 of record NZ_BAABFL010000481.1, on the reverse strand, counting down.
CGCCGTCGATACTCGTTGTACCCGTGGTGGCCACCGCCTGGCCGTTCACCGAGGTCACTGTCAGCGGATCTCCACCGGCAGTGGTTTCCACCGGCAGCACATCGTCACTGATGCCCGAGGTATCGCTGAGTTCAATGCTGGCATCCGGTGATCGATCCACGGGAATCACTGCCGTAGCGGCGGTGGTGAGCTCCCCATCGGAGACGCTGTAATCCAGCGTCAGGTCACCCGCGAGATCGTCACCGGGCAGGATGGTCCAGGTGCCGTCGTTGTTATCGTAGACGGCATGCTGGTTATCCGGGTAGATATCCCAGTCTGCGCCGTTGAGGGTATAAGTGGAAACGGAGGTCGCGCGATTCATGACACCGATCTCACCGTCACTGATATTTTCACTGAACTGGTGGGCAATCTTTTCCACACCATCGACGGTCAGGCTCACCCGATTATCGATAATATCCACCTCGTAATGGCGGTCAGTGTTGATGTTGGCATTAGCACTGGTTTCATTAAATTCAGACAATCGGGTTGCTGTACCGCCAGTCCATTGCTCAACAACCCAATGCGGTGAATCACTTCCATCATAGCTACCAATGGTCTTGTAGTTATTGGCATCCACGTAATCAAAGACGATGAAGTTGTTGCGGGTTGTGCTGTTATCCCTCGGCGCAACCGTAAAATCCAGATGCAGGTCAGTACCACGGGTACCCCCACCGGTGGTATCAATCAACACGACATTCTCTTCTGCACCAGACGTCAATGTAAGTGTATTTCCATTAATAGCGACGCTACCGCCCGTGCCCGCTGAGAAACTGGCCTGAAAATCATGCCGGTGCGCCGTCACGCCATTGATGCTGACATCCTGCACGCTCAGGGTGTCGCCATCCACATCGGAGGCATTGCCGAGCAGGAAGGCCTCGGTCACCGTATGGGCGTCCAGATTCTCCGGCGCTGTCACCGTCACTGCGCCGGACACTTCCGGTGCCTCATTCACATCCTGCACCTGGATGACCATGTCCTGCTCGGCAGTCAGGCTGCCGCTGTCGGTCACCCGCACCCGGATGGTGTGGGAGGCATCGGTTTCATGATCCAGACGGGTGCCATCGGCCACCGTGATGTCGCCGGTCGATGCATCAATGGCAAAGCGGCCACCGGCATCATTGACCAGTTCATAGGTCAGGGTATCGCCATCATCCACATCCGTGGCACTGGCGCGGCCAACGAGAGTGCCATGCGCGGCATTTTCATTGACCTGATTGCCCCCCAGCCCGACGGAAGCGCTATAGATGTTGTCATTGCCATCCTGATTCGAGGTCCACAGCACCTGCAAAGCGCCGCTTTCGAGCTGAACCACGGAAGGATCAAACTGGTTATCCGCCGACGTGCTGTTGATGGCAATTTCACCGGTCAGCGGGTTGCCATCGGCATCAAAGCGTCGCCCATAGACACCCTGGGTTCCGTCCGCATCCTGCGAGGTACTGCGCCAGACCACAAAGAAGCCACCGTCGCTCAGCGCTTCAATGGAGGCCTCGGCCAACGCGGAAATATCCGGCGCCACTGACGTGTTGATCTGAACCGGGGAACCCTGCTGGGTACCGGTGTCAGACCAGCGCTGGAAGAACAGGTTGTCGCCACTCTGGTAGACCGTGACAACATCACCATTGCTCAGGGTGTCAATCTCAAAATGGGGGTCATTGGCATTGATAGCGCCACCAAATGCAATTTCCCCGGAGGTGTTGTTTCCGTCACTGTCAAAAAACTGGATCCTGGCGCTGTCATCCGCGGTGGTTCCACTTAAACGCCAGACCAGGGCGAAACCACCATTGTCCAGGGCGGTCGCTTCCGGGCCACCCCACTGCCATCCACCCACGTTACCGGCAGTCACCGTCTCCAGCGTGTTGCCCTCGCTGTCCAGTATCGTCGCCTTCACATCCAGACTATGGGTATTCGTGACCAGAAAACGATTGCCACTGAGCGCGATGACATCCGGCTTATAGTGGCTGCCACTGGCCGTGCTGATTTCAAACTCCCCTTTAACTTCAGTGCCATCCGCTGCAAACACCCGCATTTTGGTCGCCGCGAAGCTGTTCGGATCAAACTGTTCCCAGACAACGGCATAATTGCCATTCGCCAGTGTTGCCACCTGAGGGAGATGGACGTACTGATCCTCAATAAGCGTCGTGGTATCCACCTGAACCTCATTCCCCTCAGGCTGCAGTTCCGGCGTGGTGGCCGTCAGGCGGACATTGTCGAAAGATACCTGGTGGGTACCATCGTCATTAATCAGTTCAATAGTTAACGGTTCCCCGATGGCCGCAGAATCTGCTGGTATCGACGTACCACTGAGATTCAGGGTCAAGGTGGCAAATTCACCTTCATTCGGTGTTACTGAACCATCACTCACCAGCACTACACCACCGGCAGAAAGGCGGACAGTATAATTACCCATGCCCGCCGCATCCTGCCTGTTACCAATGTCAACCTGTAGTGTATAGTCGCTGGAACGGTCAAAGGTTTCTGACAAGGTCTGGCTGATCGTACCGCCGGCCGTATTGATAAAAGCGACGTTTTCCCCGTCGCTGGCTTCAGCCGACAAATGGTTTGCGCCATAATCATGGATACCCAGTAAGGATCCGGTAAAGGTCCAGGCACTGGCGGCAGGAGCCTGCTGCCAACCACCATTCGAGAGGTTCACACTCTCAAAGCTGTGATCTCCGATAGTAATGTCTCGGCTGACATCCACATACGCATACTTCTGCGCCTTGATGGCATGACCGCCGTTTTCTTCGGAGTGCCAGACCGCGAGGTAACCGCCATCGGACATGGGTGTCAGCACCGCTTCATTCTGAGTGCTGTCGGTATCGGTGTTGACCATGGCCTCATTGCTGACGGCCGTATCCAGCGTAGTGCTTAATTCCGGCGCATCATTAATATCCGCCACCTGAATGGTCAGCTGCTGAGTTGAAGTCGCCTCACCATCGGATACCTGGACGGTAATGGTGTGACTGTCGGCGCTTTCATGGTCCAGTGCACCGGCCACGGTGACTTCACCGGTCGCGCTGTTGATGGCGAACCGGCCGCCGGCATCATCGGTCAGGCTCCAGGTCAGGGTGTCGCTGTCGCCATCCAGGTCATTGGCGCCCACGATACCCACCACGGTATCCGTCGCGCTGTTTTCATCCACGGACAGCGTGAAGGCATTGGTCACGGAGGTGGTGATACCGTAAGCGTTAAATGCGACGCCCGGTTTGACCGCCGTGAGGGTGATAGCGTCGGTTCCGCTGGCGGTGGGTGTCACGATCCGGCTCAGGTCAAAACCGGTCATCTGGCCAAGCAGGGCATCACGGATATCGGTTTCACTTTCACCCGCGACCACGGTGTGGCTGACCTCCAGGTCATCGATGTAGAACCGTACCGTTTGTCCCGCCTGCAGCCCGGCCGGGATGGTGAGGGTTTCCACCTGGGCAGTGCCGGCAGTGCCGGCAGTGCCGGCACCGTTATAATTCACACCTTGCACCGCACCAGCGTTATTCATCATGTTCACATCGGTGGCGACCACCTGGTCCGCAGAATCCTTGATGACAGTTGTCAGCGTGAAGGGCGGACGGTTCGGGTCATCAAACCCGATCACGTTACGGTAGGTGGAACTGATCGGGTTCCCGCCCTCAGACACCACGCTGACATGGCAACCGATACCGGGATCAGCGTTGATAATCGCATTGGTCAATCCAATAGCAATACGATGGAGTGCGGTATCGGTAATGGTGAATGAGACCGTATAGGTTTCACTGGTATCCGCACTGTTGGTGAACGTCAACTCAATTGTTTCGCCCACTGTGAAGGTATGGGAGCCGGATCGGGTAATCTGGATATGCTGGGCCAGCCCTTCCTGGTTCGCGGTATCCACGGTTTCACTGAGCGCAGTGCCGGCGCCGGTGATGACCGGGCCATCATTGACGTCGGCAATAGAGAGCGTGGTATTGCCAGCATTACTGTCCAGCGAACCGTCGTTCACCGTGACCGACAGGATGCGGTCATCCGTATCCGGGCTATCGGACAGGTTGGTGTAGGTAATACTGCGCAGCGCCGCCTGGTAGTCCGCCACACTGGCGCTGCCGGTCAGGGTCAGGGTGCCGGTGGCGGCGTCATAGCTGCCGGTGATGCCATTCTGGTCGGTGAAGTTGAGCCGGTCTTCCGCCACATGGCTCTGGCAGTCATGCTCGGTGAACTGCACCGTGGCGCTTTCCAGGGTACCTTCAGGATCGGTCAGTGACAGGGAATCCAGCACAGCGACATCACCATCCCCTTCGGTATAGCTGACAGGGCTTGATGCGGTGACCACCGGCGCTTCGTTGACATCCTGCACCAAGACGGTGAACACCTTGTCGGCAGACAAACCAGTGCCGTTGTTATCCGTGGCCGTAACTGTGACAGTAATCCTGTCCTCGGTCTCATGGTCCAGCGACTGCCCCGCCTTCAGGCGCAGTTCGCCACTGACCACCTCGAACCGGTTATCAGACACAGTGAACGAATGCTGCCCGAATGGGTCTGTCTCACTGTCCGGATCCGTGAGGCCAAGGGTCGCGAGGGTGGTGGCTGTTGTGGTGTTTTCATCAATGGCTACCACACTGTCCGGGGCAAAAAGTTGCTGAACCTCGGTAGCTGTCACGGCGTCATCGAACACCTGAACCCCTGCAATCGCCCCGTCCAGATGCGTATTTCCCTGAGACGAATATCCCAGCCGTAAGTGCGTCTGACCAGTAAAAGTGGAGGCAGACATCGTACCGCTGGCCACTTCCCCACCATCCACATACAGCGTCTGGCCACCCACCGCGCCACCGAACGTATGCACCACATGGTGCCACTCGCCGTCGTTGTAGGTTTCCCCTACCGTGCTGGTGATGGACTCTTCCTGCCATACCCGGGCGGTAATCGTCCCGTCAGCATTGAGGAACACATTTCGGTCATGGCCACCGCCTTCGATCTGCAGTAACCCACCCGCATTATCGGCCCTGAACCAGAAAGAGACGGTATAGGCGGTTTCAGAGACATTCAGCGGCACATTGAACGTCGTCGCACTGCCATCAAACGCGACAGCGTTGGCAAACTGGCTGTTCGGTGGTCCACTGGTAAAGGTGGGGGTTGCACCGGCAAAGGCCTGGCCGCCCGCCTCACTGTCATAGCTGTTGTCGAAATTCCATGCATGATCCGCCGTCGGCCCGGTGGTTGCCCGTGCCGGATCCACCGTCGCCGAGATGTCGGGGGCATCATTGACGGAGGCTACATCAAAGGTCAGCGTCTGTACGCCGCTGTCGGCTGTCCCATCACTCGCCGTAAACTGCAGGTCGGCATAACCGGTGCCATGGGCATTAGCGGCGGGTGTGTACTTGAGATTCCCCAGATCGGCTGCCGTAATCACCTCGTTGGCAGTGACAGCGACATCATTCAAGGTCAGGCTACCATCAGACGGCAACCGGGTGATGGTCACTGACTGCAGGCTGTCGCCATCGTCCACATCACTGAAACCAAAATCGGCGGCCGCAAACGTGTGGCTCTCATCCTCATTGAGTGACAGCGTCTTGTCCTGCGCGGTGGGTGCTTCGTTAACATCCTGCACCAGAATTGTGAAGGTCTCGCTGCGGGAAAAACCGGTGTTGTTGTTGTCGGTGGCGGTCACCGTGACATTGATGGACGATTCGGTCTCATGGTCCAGCGACTGCGCCGCTTTCAGGCGCAGTTCGCCATTGACGACCTCGAACCGGTTATCCGACACCGTATAATTATGCTGGCCAAAAGCTTCATCCACATTGTCAGGGTCAACCAGTGACAGAGTGCCGATGGTGACGGCTGCCGTCGTATTTTCATCGATAACAGCATCCACACTCCCCATTAACAATTGGACATCATTAGCTGTAACCGCCTGTTCAAATACCTGCAGACCTCCGATGGCACCGTCCAGATGGGTATTCCCACTGGTTGAATAACCGAGCCGCAAATGAGTCTGTGACGTGAAACTTGAGGACACCTTCGAACCAGTGGCGACAGCCTCACCGTCAACATACAACACCTGGCCACCGACACTGCCGCCAAAAGTATGGACAACATGGTGCCACTGGCCATCGTTATAGGTTTCACCTGACGCACTGGTAACGGTTTCCTCAGACCAGAGCCGGGAAGAGATCGTGCCATCGGCATTGAGGAAAATGTTTCGGTCATGGGACGTCTGGGCACTGGCCTGAATCTGCAGCAACCCGCCGGCATTGTCCGCCCGGAACCAGAACGACACGGTATAGGCCGTTTCCGACACATCCAGCGGAACCTTGAAATCCATCGCACTGCCGTCAAACTCCACCGCATTGGCTACGTGGCTGTTGGGTCCTGTCGTGAAGGTCGGCGTAGCACCGGTAAAAGCCTGGCTGCCAGCCTCACTGTCATAACTGTTGTCGAAATGCCATTCATGGTCAGCGACAGGTGCACTAATGGCATGGGCGGCATCCGGTGTGAATGTCAGATCACTGATCGCCTCATTGACATCCGCCACCTGCACCACAAAATCCCGTTCACTGCTCAGCCCGCCGGAATCAGTCACCCGCACCCGCAGGGTATGGCTGCCGTCGGTTTCATGGTCAAGGAGGTTGCTGTCGGCAACGGTGATCTCACCGGTGGTGCTGTTGATGGCGAAGCGGCCTCCGGCGTTGTCCGCCAGAGAATAAGTCACATTGGTGCCATCTTCCGTATCACTGCCGGAGACCTGCCCGACCACCGTACCGTTGGCGCTGTTTTCATCCAGGGTGAAATGGGCATCAATGAAATCGCTCAGTTCACTGGCCTGATAGAGGTTGCTGATCTGGTTGGCATCTAATGACTCATTCACTATCATCAGGTCGTCCAACCGGCCGTCCAGCCGCTGATTCGCATTCCAGTTATCGGCTCCCACGAGGTTATTACTTCTGACCAGTACCTCCGGTGGGGCACCGGTTGTCATGGTCGCAGTCCCGACCGACGCGCCATCCACATACAGCGTTATCTGCCCGGCATCATCAATGGTAAAGGCCACATGCGCCCACTGGTTGGCGGCAATGACATCCGGCACTTCCAACTGGCCGATACGCTGCCCCGTACCGTTATAGATATGAACACCGAGGCCGTTTTCGATGTTGGATCCCAGCACAATATTGTGTTGGGCGGCGCCATTGCCAAAGTCAATAATCCGTGCCCAGTTGCCCGTTGCATCAAACTCAACCCAGGCGGCAACCGTCATGGCGCCACCGGTTTCCAAACCATTGATGGCAGCAGAACTGCTCCCGTCCATTTCCAGGGCGTTGCCTGTGCCATCATGCCCGGTGCCCCAGGTCGCGCTGCCGGACAAGGTCATCCCGTTATCGTTGCCACTCTGGTCAGCCACCGTGGTGCCGGAACCTTCCGAGAATACGAAGGCGGCGCTGGTGTCCACGGTATCGCCTTCGGCAATGACGGGCGGATCATTCACCGCTTCGATATGGACATTGATCGCCTGGGTGGTGACATTCGTCGTGCTAGTCGCCGTTTCCGTGGCGGTCGCTTTCACGGTGAAGGTGAAATCATCATGATTGTTGGCCGGCGGCGTCAGGGTCAGGCTGCCCAGGTTCCAGTCAGACACATCGATCACTGTGCCAGTAGACGTCAATGTATTAGTTCCATCGCTCAGCACGACGCCGGAGGGAATACCGCTTAACTCAAAGGCCAGGGTTTCCGAACCATCACTATCCTGTGTGGCGACATCAAGATCAACGACAATGACCTGGTCTTCCTGAACGTAAAGGCCTACGCCTGTCGATATATGGCTGTTATTGGCACTGGTTGCCTGAATGGACACATTATCAACATAGAGATCCCGGCTGTTGGTAATCGCCGTAGTATCTGTAATCCGAATCATTGCATTGCCTGTAGCAATGCCGGTGAAATCGAGATTCAGCGTCTGATACGTTGGGCTACTCGTATTCACATTCTGACTGGCCAGTACCGTACCCGAATCCACATCAATGATTTCTATGCGTCCAGAAACCGGATTCGTATTGGCACTGGCAAATCCCAGACTCAACGAATAGTTGATATCCGGATGAATGGCAAAGGTTTGCTCTGCCACACCCGTTACGGGTGACTCACCGCCACTAAACCCCAGGCTCTGGCGTGATGGGGAAATGCCAACACTGCCCGACAATGTCCAGTCAGAATTCGTCGCAAATTGCCCGTTGCTGATCAGGTTAGTATCCAGCGACAGGTCTCCGTATACGTCGTTATTCAACTCAACCGTTGGGGCATCGGTCACCGGCGTGACATTGAACGTTACCGTTTGAGCACTACTGCTGAGTTCACCATCGCTGACTGTAAACTGCAGGTCCGCATAACTGTTGCCACTGGCGTGCGCTGCCGGTGCATATTTCAGGTTACCGATATTGGCGGCTGTTATGACCTGGTTGAGTGTGACCGGCGAATCATTCAGCGTCAGGCTACCCACAGATGGCAGTCGTGTAATCGTCACAGATTGGAGGGTGTCGCCCGTGTCGACATCAGCAAAGCCAAAATCCCCGGCAACAAACGTATGGCTGCCATCCTCGTTGACGCTGAGGGTTTTATCCTGCGCGGTCGGTGCATCATTGACCGCTTCGATATGGACAGTGAGTGCCTGATTGGTGACATTCGTGGCGCCCGTCGCCGTTTCCGTGGCGGTCGCTTTCACGGTGAAGGTGAAATCATCGTGGCTGTTTGCCGGCGGCGTCAGGGTCAGGCTGCCCAGATCCCAGTCCGATACATCAATGGCTGCGCCAGTAGACGTCAGCGTATTAGTACCATCACCCAGTACAACGCCAGAGGGTATACCGCTTAATTCTATGGCCAGGGTTTCCGAGCCATCCACATCCGGTGTTGCTACCGCAAGATCCACCGCTATCGCCTGATCTTCAACGCCTGTAACACGCGGCAACACGCCCGGATTATCCACGGTATTGGCCATCAGGCTGAAATCTTCCAACACCATATTCCGGCCATCACCCGTTGTGCTAACATCCGTCAGACGCAGAATGGCCGTTCCTGAAAAGTTGGCATTGAAGTCTAATGACAGCTGTCTGAAAACCGTTGAAGAAGCACTGATGGTTTGTGAGGCCAGGACTGTGCCTGTCGCCTCATTGATGATATCAACCCGTGTGCTGACAGGATTCGTATTCACCGCCTGATAATTGAAAGTCAGGGCATAATTAATGGCCTGATGTACCGTGAAAGACTGTTCGATAACGCCACTCACAGGCGTATCACCCGCATTCATGACCAGCCTATCGCCAGACCAGAATGCTGCAGAACCTGTTACATCCCATGCCGCCTGATCATCGGTATCTGCAATCAGTTCTTCATCAAATGCCAAGACATCATTATCCAGAGCAATGGTTGGTGCATCCGTCACTGCCGTGACATTAAACGTCACTGTTTGTGCGCTACTGCTGAGTTCACCATCGCTGACTGTAAACTGTAGGTCGGCATAACGGTTGCCACTGGCATGCGCTGCCGGGGCATATTTCAGGTTACCGATACCGGAGGCTGTAATTACCTGATTCAGTGAGACCGGCGTATCGTTCAGCGTCAGACTACCAACAGACGGTAGTCGTGTAATGGTCACGGATTGGAGGGTGTCGCCGGTATCAATGTCATTGAAACCAAAATCCGTCGCGGCAAACGTATGGCTGCCGTCTTCGTTAATGCTGAGGGTTTTATCCTGCGCGGTGGGTGCATCATTCACTTCACCGACAGCAATGGTGAGTGTCCGAACCGGGCTGTCGGCCCGTCCGTCACTGACCGTGAACTGCAGGTCGGCATAACCGTCGCCATTGGCATTGGCTGCCGGCGTAAAGGTCAGGGCGGCCAGTTCCGCAGCCGTGATCACCTGCCCGGCCGTGACGGCCTCATTGTTGAGGATCAGGCTACCCGCTGCTGGCAACCGGGTAATCGTGACCGACTGCAGGGTATCGCTGGTATCGATATCACGGAAACCAAAGTCCGCCACCGTAAACGTGTGGCTGCCGCCTTCCTGTACCAGCAGGGTATCGTCCGCTGCATCAGGAGCGGCATTGACCCCAGTGACAATCACCGTCGCCGTGGATGACGCACTGGCCCCCTCATCGTCCGACATCTGGTAACGCACGGTGACCGTCGCGGTTTCCCCTTCGGCCAATGCATCGAAATCCGTGCCCGGGGTAAAAACCAGCCGGTTGTTGACTATCGTGACCTGCCCGGCGCCCGCCGGGCCGGTATGACCGACAATCTGCACCTGGTCCAGGGTGAAGGTGGCGGGCGTATCATCGGCGTTGCCATCCGTGTCGTTGGCCAGCACATCAATCTCAAACTGGCTGTCGGCTCGCCCCTCGCCACGGTCGGCATGGGCCACCGGCGCCTGGTTGACCCGGGCCGCCGGTTCAGGGGCGCTGCTCTCCTCGGCGGTCGGTTCTTTGGCCTCAACACGCTGTACCGGGGCCGGCCCGCCGCGCTCTCCGATCACCACCCGCACCGAGGGTTCCTGGACGATCAGGACACTTTCTTCCGTCCGGTCAACCTTGGGCATCTGAGAGTGGAAGGTATCCGCTTCCGGTTTCTGGGTGCCGCTGACACGGGAGGTCGGCTCACTGCGTCGTGGCGTGGAAGTCTCGGTATTCGTGGAAGGCTGGTTGATCGCTGACTGGCTGTACTGGTCCCGGTTCAGGGCCGTGGTACGCCCGAGGGATTCTTCCTGTTGCTCGGGTTCCTCTTTCCGGGACTCCGGATCACTTCGCCGCGTGAGCGTGGTATCCATCTCAGCGGCGGGCTGGTTGATCTCTGACTGACTGTACTGGTCACGGTTTAATGCCGCCGTGCGGCCCTGCGCCTCTTCCGGCTCAGGTTCACCAGGGCGCTGAAGGCCATCGCGCCGGATGGCGCTCTTATCATACTGATCCGCCCCCAGAACCACCGCCTGGTCCAGCGCATCCTCATCCGGTTGCTGATGGGATTGCCCGTCAGTGGGTGCCTGCTGAGGCGCACCCTCCCGGGGCTGGGATTCGTCTTTGTTCTGGTTTTCCGGTTCCCTGGCTTCTTTATCAGCCATACATCCTCCGCTGACACTGACTGCTGTTTACGGAACTGCTAGGAACAACAGCCCTGATCCGTCACTCTGCATAACAATACGCCCGGTCGTCACACCGGTTGAAAGAAATGTCCCCCAGCTAAACGGTCAAAGCCCTTCCTTCCACAAACAAGTGGCCTATTTACCTAATGATAAACGCTGGTTAAGGGGCAAAATGCGAGACAACACAATCAGGCAGGCCGTTTTTAGACAGGATTGTAATTACCAATGACACATCAAAGTGAGAATAACGAAACGCCTATTTATCACAGGCCGTTATCGCCATTTCTGATAAAAATTCTCTCTGTTCCAAAGTGAGTATGGACTGGCTGGCTCACTCATCCTTAAGCGGGATATTAAGCCATGGAAGCAGGTCGCCGGTTGCACTCAGTAACTCCAACCGTGCGTATAAGAGTTCATAATGGGCTGAGGTGTAGGCCTGTTGGGCCTGAAACAATTCATTGGCGCTGTCGAGCAGATCAAGCAGACCACGCTGTCCAAGGGAAAACTGCTCCTCATAGGCTGACTGAGTCTTCCGGCTGGCCTTGACATGGGTCTCCAGGAAGGGCATCTGCTTTTCGAGGTAGCGGTAGGATGACCAGGACAACTCCAGCACTTCATTGAGCTGACGCCGTACCTTTTCACGGATCTCCTCCCGCTCCGCCATCCGGTAGGCCGATTCACTGACCGCGGCCTTGTCTGCACCGCCGCGGAAGAGGTTGTAACGTATCCTGAGTATTGCCTGGAAATTATCATCACTGGCCTTGACCCCGTCAGTGTCATGACTCCAGCTCCGGTCCACTTCCAGGTTCAACGACGGATAGTAACTCGCCAGGCTGACCTGGTAGGCATTCTCTGTGGCCTCAACCTCCAGGTTGGCCACCTGCATCTGGGGATGCATGATAAGCAGTTGCCTCGCGGCCCCCAGGGTGCGATACGGTAGCGCTTTGTCCATCTGAGGGGGTAAGAGTTTACCGGGCAACCGGTCGGTCACCGATAAAAACTGGCTGACGGCATCATCCAGATTATTGCGAGCGACCATCAGGTTCGCGGCGGCACGGGCCGTCCGGCCTTCCATCTGAGAGAGGTCGGCTTTGCTGGCCAGTCCCTGTTCAACCCGCTGCCGGATCTGGTCATGGGTTTTTTCATGAATGCCATAGTTTTCTTCAGCCAGTTCCAGCTGCCGACGCTTTTCCAGCAACGTGAAATACACTTCGGCAATCGACAACGCGGTATCCTGCGCCGCATTCAGCCATTCCTGGCGTCGGGCCTGATAAAGATGGCTGGATTGCTCAATGCGGTTGTCGATAGCCTCCCCTTCAAACAGGGGCTGACGCAAACTGAGTGACAGCTCCTGGCGGGTCATGTGGGTATCTTCATTGCCACTGGACCGGGTCGTCGAACTGTTACGTCGCTGCTTACCCCATCCGCTTGACAGGTCCAGCGTAGGCAATTTACCGGCCCTGGCCTGCTTGTAACCGGCCTTTTCAGCCTGCATGCGGTTGTAGGCGGCCATGACATCCGGATGGCCGTCCAGGATTTCCCCGATCAACCCTTTCAGCGTGATCGATTCATCAGCAAGAGCAACATGGCTACCCGTGCATAGCAACAGAAACGACGCAACCTGAAGTAGTCTTGTGTATCGTGTCATCACAGCATCCCTGCTTGCTTTCCTTAACCCATGCAATGACTTCTACACATCCATTCACAAGGTCAATGTGATAACAGCGTATCCTCGCTGTCATGGCAGTGTCTGACTGCCAGTGTTCAAATTCTCTTTATCCGCCTTTTTAACGTTCCGTAAAGGCCCGGCTCTTGGCCCTGAGAATCGGCTTCATCAGATAAGCCAGCAGACTTTTCTGCCCCGTGATGATATCCACTTCCGCCTGCATGCCGGACATGATCGGCAACGGCTTGTCGATACCCCCAAGATGCGACTCATGGGTTTTGATTTTGACGATATAAAAGGCTTCACCCTTCTCATTCTGTATGGTATCGGCACTGATATGGACGACTTCACCGTCCAGTCCGCCGTAAATCGTGAAGTCATAGGCCGTCAGTTTGACCACCGCCTTGAGTCCAACCCGGATAAACGCGATATCCCGGGGGCTGACCATCATTTCCACTTCCAGGGAATCCCCGATCGGGATGATATCCACCAGATCCATGCCGGGGTCCACAACACCACCGCGCGTATTGATATGCAATTTCTGGATAATGCCATTGACCGGTGAACGAATGATGGTCCGTGACACCCGGTCTCCGAGGGATTTTCTCGCCTCTTCCAGCTGATCCAGCACCACTTCAACTTCCTTCAGAGATTCGAGGGTTTCTGAACGGTATTTCAGCTCGACTTCGGCGATCCGGTCCTGGATTTCGTCCCGCGCCGCTTCCAGTCTCGGGATCGACAGTTCGGCATTTTCTTTCTGGGACGCCAGGTCATTGACCTCCTGCTCCAGCCTCAGCAACTGGACCTTCGAGACAATGCCTTTTTCGGTCAGCGGCTCCGTCATCTCAAACTCCTGCTTGGACAGCAGGTAATTCTTCTCAAGAATCTTCAACTGTGCCCGGATGGTTGTCAGTTCCTGCACCGCCTGGCGCTGCTGCTGGCGGATCACACTCAGCTCCGCCTCGTGGGCACTGCGACGGTTCTGGAATAACTGCTGCTCCCGGGTTCGGTAATTTTCGTAGTCTTCCAGTTCGCCGGGGAATACCAGCGTTTCATGGTGCTCCAGCTCCGCCTTCAGGCGCGACGCCCGGGCCAGGTTGCTGAAATAGTCCAGCTCTTTTTCACGGAAATTGGAGGCAAACTGGGTATCATCCAGCTCCATCAACGGCTGGTGGAGTTTGACTTCGTCCCCCTCGCCGACAAAGATATCTTCAACAATGCCGCCTTCCAGGTTCTGTACCACCTGCAATCGGGAAGACGGAATCACCTTACCCTGCCCCCGGGTGATTTCATCCAGTTCGGTCAAGGCGGCCCAGATGGTCGCAGATAACAGGAAGGCAGCCAGCCCAAGAATCAGCAACCGCGTGAGATACGCCGTATTGAGTAGCATGGCCGCACTGGACTCGGACATGAACTGCAATTCCGGCGGTGTGCGCAGCCAATACCGTTGCTCCGCTCCCTTCTTCCGGAAACGGGGAAAATAAGGGCGAAGCGCACGACCAACCGGACTGCTCCAGAACTGCCGCCGCGTTTTAATGAAACGGTATTTTACCGTTCTTAATTGCTTCGATAACGCCATCCTTGGCTCCATACGCAACTAACGCACCGTGATCCAGCACGGCCAGCTTATCCACCAGCCCCAGCAGTGATGTACGGTGAGTGATGAGAATAATCGTCTTGTCCTTGCAGTGTTCCTTGATGTTGGCAATGACCTTGGCTTCCGTCACCTGATCCATGGCGCTGGTCGGCTCATCCAGGATCAGGATCGGTGGATCCAGCAGCAGGGACCGGGCCAGAATCACGGCCTGGCGCTGCCCACCTGACAGGTTAGCGCCACGCTCAGCCACCGGCATATCCATACCTTCGGGATGCAGGTTCACAAAATCCGTGACACAGGCAATTTTGGCGACTTCAGCAACCCGCCCCATATCGACATCTTCCGCACCCAGGGTAATGTTGTGCTTGACCGTTCCGAAGAACAGGTTCATGTCCTGCGGCACACAGCCAATCAGGCGCTGACGCTCAGCCGGATCCACCTGGTTGATATCAATACCATCCAGCCGGATTAACCCTTCTGAGGGTTTGTACAGGCCTGGCAATAACTTGGCGAGGGTCGATTTCCCGGAACCCACCCGGCCTATCAGCCCCACTTTTTCGCCCCCTTCAATCTTGATCGTGAGATCCCTGATCGCCGGTACCGGTTGCTCGGCATAGGTGAACGAGAGGTTATTGATCTCAAGTTCACCCCGGCAATGATCCAGGTGCAGATAGGCTTTCTCCGGATTACGCTCCTTAGGCATATCCATGACCTTCTGCAAGCCTTCCAGGGCAGCCTTGGCCTGGTTGTAACGGGTCGAGAGGCTGGCGACCTGAACCATCGGCCCCATGGCGCGACCGGACAACATGACCGTGGCGATCAGCGCGCCCATGCTCGCCTCGCCGGCACTGATCAGGTAAACCCCGACCAGAACAATCAGAATGGTGGCACTGCTCTGGACAAACCCGGCAAACAGGCTGGCAGAGTTACTCAGCTGCTTCCCTTTCATACTCCAGCGGGAGATATGGCCGACCGAGCTTTCCCAGGTATGCTGCATCTGGGATTCCGCCCCATAGAGGCGCAGCGATTCCAGCGCCGTGAGGTTCTCGATCAGGCTGGCATTTTTCTGTGCTGAGGCGCGATAGGTCTTTTCAATGGATTCTTTCAGCGGTTTCTGGATCAGGAAACTGTAGGTCAGGATGGCAATGATCCCCACTATCGGCACCAGGGCGATGGGGCCGCCGACCATGGCGATGGCCAGCAACAACAAGACCGTAAACGGGATATCAATCAGGGTGGTGGTCGTGGATGAGGTGATGAACTCCCGGATACTTTCAAACTCCTGCATGCTCTTGGCAAAACTGCCCACGGATGCCGGCTTGGCCGCTATCTCCAGTCCCAGCACATGCTCCATGATACTGGCCGAGAGCAGGATGTCGGATTTTTTGCCCGCCACATCAATACAGTAGGAACGGAGCCACTTCAGGATAAAGTCGAAGGTGAAGGCAATCAGTCCCCCGATAGACAGCATCCACAGGGTTTCTATCGCGTTATTGGGCACAACCCGGTCATAGACATTCATGACAAAGAACGGACTGACCAGCGCCAGCATATTGATCACGAATGAGGCCACCAGCACATCCCGGTAAATCGGTACCGACCGGAGAATCGTTCCCCAAAACCAGTGGGACTGTTTCTGCTTCAGGACTTCCGGCGTACGGCTGTCATGCTCCAGCCGCCGTTTGATCAACAGGATAGAGCCATTGCCGGCCGCTTCCAGCTCTTCAAACGACACGACCCGGGTTTCAGGTTCATCAACATGGAGCAGGGTTATAGTGGCTTCCTTGTTCGCCTTGTTGACGTCTGTGAGGATACAGCCGGAGTCTTCGCTGAACAGGAACACGGCAGGACAAATCAGGCTGCTCAACTCATCCGGCTTACGATCCAGCATCCGTGAGGAGAAACCGGCCCGTTCAGCAGCACGGATAAACAGGCCGGGGGTCAGGCTGTGTTCCTTGATCGGCAGTCCTGCGGTCAGGGATTCGGCACTGAGCGGCTTGCCCAGCATTTTGGTCATGGCAACCATGCAGGTCAGCAGGGACGTAGCTGGCAGCGTCGTCTCTGATGCCTTATCAGGCGAGTCAAAAGCATCCATGCAGTACAGCCTTTGTAATTCATGTATGAAGCGAATACGAGGGGTATCGGCCGGACATGGCCAATACGTTAGAACCGACTTTCAAGGGCGTTATCCAGCTGATAAATATCGTCCCTGAACCGCACCCTGCCGTTTTCATCAGGCCAGGCGGTAAAATAGACAAAGAAAACCGGTATCTTCTGTTTCAATACCAGTTTTTCGGTATCGCTGGAGCCTGCCAGCACGCGCCATTCGGCCTGCATGCCCTGGGGAGTCACCATCTGACTGACCAGTTGCGCGATACCCTCAACACGGGTACAACCCGAGCTGAGTGAACGGTCATCCTCATCGAACAGTTCCGGCTTGTGGGTATCATGGAGATAAATACCCAGCTTGTTGGGCAGGTTGATCTTGTAACGGCCCAGCCGGTTTTTGGGTCCAGGCTGCTGTTCCAGCCGGTAGCGAAATTCTCTCTCTACCTGGTGCTTGAAATCGATCCGGTCAATGGGCACTTCCGGCGCGCTGTCATCCCAGCTTTCATAAACCCTGAACCCTTCCTGCTTCAAAAACCCGGGTGTTTTTTTCTCTTTGCGTAACAGGTCATATGCCGCCAGGGAATGGGGCACCTTCCAGACAGGATTCACGATCACATTTTCAATGTCTCCCTGAAAAATGGGTGTCTGGCGATTGGGCATGCCGCTAATCGCCCGGTAACGCCCGGCTTCACGGCCATCATTCATCCATATGACCTCATAACCGGCGATATCCACCCAGACATGCTGCTCCGGCAACGCCCTTGGCAACCAGCGCAATCGCTCAAGATTCACTTTGAGGGTACGAATGCGATCATGGGTAATCGCGACGAGTGCCTGACGCGTCATTGGCCCAAGGCGCCCGTCCGGCCCCAGGTTATAACGCTCCTGAACCTTGGTCAGGGCCTCAAGATGGGATTCACTGTAATGATCATCCGGCAGGTCATGGGCTAGATCCAAATCACGCAGCCAGGCATTGAGCAGCGGGATGGCAATATGCTGGTCTCCCTTATAAATCACCAGGTCATCAGGAAACAGTCGCCGCGCGTCCTTCAACCAGTATTGTAAACGGGCCATCGCCTCCCTGAGAGTTTCGTACTGGGGAATCGCGGACTGGGTCAGATAAAGCTGGTTGATCTCTATGCGTTGCTGTTCAGGTGACAATACAGGTACGTCCGGAATCTGCCATCCCGGCTGATAAAGGTGGCGGTCAACCTGACCGGTATCCAGGTAACGGGCATATTTCGTGGTAATGGCCTGTAATTGTGCCGGGGAAGGAGAGGTCGACAGAATCAGCCAGTCCTGATCAGATACAGACAGGCCATGGCTGGGCAGGCTGGCAAGCCAGTCCAGCAGGCGACGCTCTTCCGCAGGAAGGTGAGGGGTGACTGTCAACAACAGCACGACTGCAAACCACCGGTGCATGACTCTGTCCATACCTCCAGACAAACATCAGGTATACAGGCATGTATCGGCGGCTTGCGTGAGGAGTTCTGGATCAATTACGAATATAAAAACGGCTGGCTGTCGGGATTTCTGATAAGTCCCGACAGCCTTTTGCCACGGTCAGGCACCCAGCAGGGATTGCCCGCAGACCCGGATTACATTGCCATTCACACCCGCTGAGGCGGGGCTGGCAAAGAAAGCAATGGTCTCAGCCACATCCTCAGGCAACCCGCCCTGTGACAGCGAGTTCATGCGACGCCCGGCCTCGCGGGTCAACAGCGGGATGGCCGCTGTCATCTGGGTTTCAATAAAGCCCGGCGCAACGGCATTAATGGTGATCTGTTTTTCAGCCAGTGGCCTGGCCATGGCCTGCACGTAACCGATGACACCCGCCTTGGAAGCCGCATAATTGGTCTGACCAAAATTCCCGGCAATACCACTCATGGAGGATACACAGACAATCCTCCCGCCGGGGCGCAACAGATCCCGCACCAGCAAGGCATCATTAATACGCTCTTCGGAACAGAGGTTGATATCCATGACCATGTCCCACCATTCCGGCTTCATCCGGGCCAGGGTCTTGTCACGGGTGATCCCTGCGTTGTGCACCACAATGTCCACACCGCCGCCAATCTCCGCCAGGGCATCGGCGATAGTGTCCGCCGCTTTGTCATCCGTGATATCAACGGCCAGCGTCTTACCCTTGATTGATGCGGCAACCACCTCCAGCGTCTGGGCAGCAGCCGGAATATCCAGACACACGACTGTTGCGCCATCCCGTGCCAGTATCTCGGCAATGGCCTCACCGATGCCCCGGGAAGCACCAGTCACCAGCGCCACTTTGCCTGACAGGGGCTTTTGCCAGTCAAGCACCTCGTTCTCTTGAGCACTGCCAACCGTAATCACCTGGGCGGATACATAGGCGGAACGGGACGAGAGGCAGAATCGCAGTGGCGAGGCCAGCAGTGCTTCAGCGCCCTTTTCCACATAAATCAGTTGTACTGTTATCCCCTTACGCCCGACTTCCTTGGCCAGACTGCGGACAAATCCTTCCAGCGCCCGCATGGCGGCAGCCTGGGAAGGTGATTCCGCAGCAGCCACCGGACGCCCCAGCACTACGATTCTGCCGCAGGATGTCACCTGTCTAACCACAGGGCTGAAAAAGGCATGCAGCGCGCGTAGCTCTCCGGTTGAGGCAATCCCGCTGGCATCGAAAACCAGCCCTTTAAAGCGAGTCCCTGTTTCGCCCTGCAAATCGAAAGCTTCTGATTGCCCACCGACGGCCGTTACTGCATCCGCTATCGGGCCTGCCGTCTCTGACGTCGCCATTCGGCATAGATCGACCCCACTGTTACACAGGGTTTTGGCCAGGGCCGGCAGCAGTTCAGCCTTGTCGGCAGCACCCAGCAGCACCTTACCCTGGATGACGGTATCCGATGCCTTACCCTGCCGTTCCAGCGGTACCGGCGTCGGCAAACCAAGCGCACTGCACAGGCTCTTACCCAGGGAGGAATTGGCAAATTTCTGGTATTTATCGGGCATGGCGAGCCTCTTTTGTTATCGGCGACATCATTGTCTGCGGGTAGACACCCTCTGGCGACCTGCTATTTCAGCAAAGCCTTCACGCCAGGGAATTGACTGGTCACAGAAGAATACGGGGCTGACAGGCCAATGAGAAGCAGGGCATGACGTTTAGACTGCCCTCACACACAATAACAGCTGCATCGCGGGGACATCATGAACCAGACCCTCACACGCGTCGCCATCATCGGAGGCAACCGTATCCCCTTCGCCCGTTCGAACGGGGCCTACGCCAACGCCAGCAACCAGGATATGCTGACCGCGGCACTCAACGGCCTGGTCAACCGCTACCAGCTGGAAAATGAACGGCTGGGCGACGTGGTGGCCGGTGCCGTCATCAAGCATTCCCGGGATTTCAACCTCACCCGGGAAGCCGTACTGAACACCGCACTGAGCCCGGAAACCCCCTGCTACGATATCCAGCAGGCCTGCGCCACTGGCCTGGAAGCCGCCATCCTGGTCGCCAATAAGATTGCCCTGGGGCAGATAGATGCCGGCATCGCCGGCGGCTCGGACACCACATCCGATGCCCCCATCGGCGTCAATGAAGAGCTGCGCCATATTCTGTTGGCGTTAAACCGGGCCCGCTCTCTGGGGGAGCGCCTGAAGCTGGTCGCCCAGATTCGTCCTCGTCACCTGATTCCCCTCATTCCGGTCAATGGCGAACCCCGCACCGGCAAATCCATGGGGGAACATGCCGAAATCACCGCAAAGCACTGGGAGATTGCCCGGGATGAACAGGACCAGATGGCCTTCAACAGCCACCAGAATCTGAACAAGGCTTATCTTTCCGGATTCTTTGACGACCTGGTGTCCCCTTTCCAGGGATTGGAGCGGGATAACACCCTGCGCCCTGAAACGTCACTGGAGAAGCTGGCCAGCCTTAAGCCGGTCTTTGACCGTGACGGAGGCACCCTGACTGCCGCCAACAGCTCGAACCTGACCGATGGTGCGTCCTGTGTCCTGCTGGCCAGTGAAGCCTGGGCGGCTGAACGCAATTTGCCGGTTCAGGCTTATCTCACACACTGCGAATCCGCTGCCGTCGACTTCTTTGGCAAGACGGATAATGACAGGGAAGGCCTGTTAATGGCCCCCACCTATGCCGTTCCCAGAATGCTGCAAAAGGCCGGGCTGACATTGCAGGATTTTGATTTCTATGAGATTCACGAGGCTTTTGCCGCCCAGGTACTCTCTACTCTCAGGGCGTGGGAAGACCCGATATTCTGCCAGGAAAAACTGGGACTTTCCGCCCCACTGGGCGCCATTGACAAGAATAAGCTCAATGTCAAAGGCAGCTCTCTGGCCACCGGCCATCCTTTTGCGGCAACCGGTGCCCGAATCATCGCGACACTGGCCAAGACGCTGGCAGAGAACGGGGGAGGCCGGGGCCTGATTTCCATCTGTGCCGCCGGTGGATTGGGCGTCACTGCCATTCTGGAACGGTAATTGCGCTTTCCCTGTCCTGAGCTTGTATATACTTAGGTGTATATCTGATGGCAGGTTTTCAGAACGCATCCATGCGACTGACGGTCATCTGGTGTGGGGTTTCGGCTATAAGTGACTGATATAGCCGGAACTTTACAGGGGGAATATGAGTCTAACCCTGTAATCTCCAGAACCTGTCAACATTTTTAGATCCAGGGAGGATTCACCACCATGTCACACCGGCAGAATGTCGAAGAAAACCTGCAACGCTTTGCCGAAGGGATTGGGCTGGGCGAACTGAAACTCAATGAACACGGCGCCTGCGGTCTCTGCTTCGACGATACCATGATCGTCAACATCGAGTACCTTGAGGATGACGAGGCCATGGTGTTTGTCTCCTCCGTCAAGCGTCTCGATCCCCACGGCGTCGATAAAGCCAAGCTGTTTGAGAAGCTGCTGTTTGTTAACCTGCAGCATCACAGCATGCAGGGCGCGTTCCTCGCACTCAACCACGACAAGACCGAAATCTTGCTAATCAAGTCCATGCCGGGTTCCATTGATTACGGTTCCTTTGAATCCAATCTGGAGAAATTCGTGAATACGCTGGAATGGTGTATCGCAGAAGTGGACAACGAGAGTGATACCCCGATTGACTTGTCAGGTAAAACCGGACCAACCAATAACGACGTGCCCAAGCCACCACCCGGTCAACCCGGCGGGGATATGGGCATCATGGTCTGATTTCTGGCAGATGTCGGTTCCCACACCCAAAGCGCCGCACTGCCGGCGCTTTTATTTTGACGGTTGTCAGCACGTTTTAACGATCGGCCCGGACATCATCGACAGTGGAAACATATACTTTGCTAATGATCCGCTGATCAGACAGAAGGAACTGTCTTGTGAGCAACAATGACGCACTCGAGTACCTGACAGAAGCCCTGCAGACCGCCGTCGACGGCAGTCGGCTGGTGGATATCCGTGGCCGGGTCACGGAAGTCCAGGGCATGATCATCAAGGCCGCCGTTGCCGGCGCCAAGATCGGTGAACTGTGTGAGCTGGTAACGCCCGGTGAAGAGGAAGTCGGTTACGCCGAGGTGGTCGGTTTTCAGGGATACGACGCCGTACTCACACCTCTCGGTGAAATGCTGGGCATCTCATCCAATACTGAAGTCATTCCCACCGGTCGGGTTCACCATGTGGCTGTAGGTCCGCATCTTCTGGGCCAGGTGTTGGATGGTATGGGCAATCCGATCCACAAAGACCCCAAAGACAAGACGAAACCGGAAGCCTGGTATCCGGTTTATGCGGATGCACCTGACCCATTAACGCGGAAGCTGATTGATCACCCCCTTCCCCTTGGCATTCGGGTACTGGACGGGATGTTGACCTGTGGCGAAGGCCAGCGGATGGGTATTTTTGCAGCCGCCGGTGGTGGTAAATCGACCTTGCTGTCCATGCTGGTCAAGGGAGCAGAGGTTGACGTAACCGTTCTGGCACTGATCGGTGAACGGGGACGGGAACTCCGGGAATTCCTGGAACATGACCTGGGGCCGGAAGGTGTCAAAAAGTCCGTCACCGTTGTCGCAACATCCGACAAGTCCTCCATGGAGCGGGCCAAGGCTGCCTATACGGCGACGGCCGTTGCCGAATATTTCCGTGACCAGGGCAAGAAAGTACTGTTGCTAATGGATTCCGTCACCCGTTTTGCCCGGGCACAGCGTGAAATCGGGTTGTCCGCCGGTGAACCACCTACCCGGCGAGGCTTTCCACCCTCGGTGTTCGCGACCCTGCCCCGTCTGATGGAACGGGCCGGCATGTCGGACAAGGGCTCGATCACCGCGCTATACACCGTTCTGGTGGAAGGGGATGACATGACCGAACCAGTGGCCGATGAAACCCGCTCGATTCTCGACGGCCATATTATCCTGTCCAGAAAGCTGGCGGCCGCCAACCATTACCCTGCGATCGATGTACTGGCCAGTGCCAGCCGGGTCATGAACAATATTGTCCCGGAAGAACAGCAACAGGCAGCCGGACGAATCCGGGAATTAATGGCCAAATATGAAGAAATCGAGCTGCTGGTCAAAGTCGGCGAATACCGGCAGGGCACCGATCAGGTCGCGGATGAAGCGCTCGCCAAGATTGATTACATTCGCCAGTTCCTCAGGCAACGTACCGATGAATTCACCGAATACGAAACCACCCTGCAACACATGATGCAACTGGTCCGCTGATGCTGCACGACCTGCTCAAGATCAAGCGCATCCGGGAAAAATCCGCCCAGGATGAGGTCAGGAAAGTGCGTTATCGCCTTGAGCAGGCGGTAATCGAAGTGGATCAGAAAAAGGAAGAGCTGGCGACTTATATAGACTGGCGTGGTCAAGAAGAACGCAATCTCTACGATAACATCATTAATGCCCAGGTTCACCAGCACGACCTGGACTTCCTGAAACAACGCATTGCCAGGATGCGGGAACATGACCTCGTACTCGAGGAAGCCATCAGGAAGGCCGAATCCCGCGTTGAAGAAGTCCGTGAAGAGCTCCAGCAGGCCGAGGCGGCACTGAAAGTAGCCATGCAGGCGGTGAAGAAGTTCGAAGAGTTCACCCAGGTTCTGGACGAGGAAAAGGCCAAAAAGAAGGCCTACCAGGAAGAACAGGAACTCGAAGAGTTCAACCCCAGGAACCGGTATTAATGGCGTTACCAGTTCTGATGACACAGCAGGGACGCAGACATGAGTATCAGCGGCACACCAACGCCATCGACAGGGCCAACCAACAACCAACAATCCGCAACCGGTGCTGAAGAGCAGCCCCGGGGCAATGCCGACCAGAAAGATGCCGATGATTTCAGCAAAGCCCTGGTGAGTGACAAGGCCAAAGGTGCCAAAGAGGCCAAGTTGCCAGAAGGCGACAGGCTACCCACCGATAAAAAAGAAACACCGCGCGACGAAAAACAACAGGAATCCAAAAAGACCGACAGCGAATCGCCTGAAGACCTGTTTCGTTCTGTCTACGGAGACCGGGAACAGGAACAGGGTGCACAGGCCGTTCATGCCAAGGGTGCCGATGTCTCAGCTGCCAAAACCGCTGAGGTTCAGGGTGCCAACACCCAGGATGCCATCGACAAGATTGAGAAGATTGTTGAACGGATACAGGTGCAGACCGCCGGTGATGTCAAAACCGTCAACATCAAGCTGAACAATAACATCCTGCCAGGGACTGAAGTCATGTTTCGTCGCGAAGGTGGCGAAATAAAGATTGAATTCATGACCACCTCCACCGATTCATTCAATTTTCTCAGCAAGGGCGAGCAGGCCCTCAACGACACCCTGAACCGTAAGTTTGGCGACAATGTGTCCGTCAACATCCAGTTGCAAAACGACAGCGACTCGGATCAGTCCGGCGATGGACGCTCCCGTAACCAGTACGCCGGGGACGAATCGCAAGACGATGATACCGGGGATAACGGGTAACCTGAATCATGGCCATCAAGCCCCTGATCTGCACGGAAATCAGTCATGAGCAGGCCCTGCTGAACAACCTGGTCTGCGGTCAGCCGCCGACGCTCCGTTCACAGCTGGCGTCTGAAAACTGCATGGTGGCCGTGCGCCCGCTCCTGCTGAACCGCCGTTATAACCTGCGGCTGACCGCCAGCATTGATGGCATGGACACGTTTATTTTCCTCAACAGCTCCCTTTTCAATGAGGTGTCACTGGGTAACAGTCGGCTTGGCGATATCGCTGAGAGCCTGCCGGAAGAACTGCTGGTGGGCACCCTGTCCATGGTCACGGATCGACTGCTGGGCGACCTCCGTTCCCTGTTGCAAACCGACATCCAGCTGATTCACGCCAGCCGTTTCAACCCGGCCGAAGAACTGCCTACGGGCATTGAGCTGATGATCAGTACCGACAGTCAGAACAGCAGCGCCCTGATGACCGTCAACAACCAGACCCGGCAGTGGCTTGCCCTGCTCCAGCAGCAGGCCGGCGGCTACCTGCCGGATACGCTGGTATGCCCTCTGTCCCTGGAAGTGGGCTACACCGTGCTGGCCGATACCCAGATGCGCCAGCTGGCCACCGGCGATGTCCTGTTGTTCGACCATTGCTATTACCAGGACAAAACACACCTGTTTGTGCGGCTTTCGTCGCAGAACGGGTTTCTCGGTCGTATCGACGGAACCCGCGTCCTTCTGGAAGAGACCGTGGAGAATCACATGAGTGATGAATTTGATGAATACGATGACGACCTGGATGAAGATCTCGACGAACAGGTTGATGATGGCCATCAGGCACATCCCACACAGACAGCCAGTGCCCGGGATATCGACGGCATCCCTGTCCGGTTGGTGTTCGATGTCGGCCAGCAGGAACTGACCCTCGGCGAAGCCCGCCAGCTCCAGCCCGGCTTCACGTTTGAGCTGAACCGGGATATGTCCAGCCCGGTCACAGTGAAAGCCAACGGCAAGCCTTTCGCCGAATGTGAGCTGGTCCAGATCAATAACCAGCTGGGCGCGCGGATCGTTCGACTGCTGTAAACAGCAACCGCCGGGGACTCGCACGCATGGACCTGAATCTTACAACGCCGTTTTACCTCATCCTGCCACTGGCGCTGATGTCGCTGGTGCCTTTTATTGCGATTCTGGGCACCTCCTTCCTCAAGCTGGTGGTGGTATTCGGTATTCTGCGTAACGCCACCGGTCTTCAACAGATTCCGCCGAATATGGCGTTGAATGCGCTGGCGATTATCCTGACGGTCTACATCATGGCGCCGGTGGGCATGGAAGCCTATGAGATTCTCAAGGATCGGGAAGTCAGCCTGAAGGACGACAGCTGGCGGGGCGCCTTTGAAGACGGCATTGAGCCCTACCGTAACTTTCTGATCAAAAACACCAATGAACGGGAACGGTCCTTTTTCCTGAGAAGCGCCAAGGCGCTCTGGCCACCCGATTACCAGGAAGAAATTGCCACCGACAGCCTCATGGTACTGGTACCCTCCTTTGCCATCAGCGAACTGACCAAGGCTTTCCAGATCGGTTTTCTGCTATATCTGCCGTTTATAGTGATTGACCTGATCGTTTCCAACATCCTGCTGGCCATGGGGATGATGATGGTCTCGCCCATGACCATCTCACTGCCGTTCAAACTGCTGCTGTTTGTACTGCTGGATGGCTGGACCAAGCTGATTCACGGGTTGGTCATGGGTTACGCCTGACCGGGACAGGAGCACATCATGGTCGATGCCGACATACTCAACCTGACCGCTGAAGCGCTGATGCTGACGCTGATCCTGTCCATGCCGCCCATTATTGCGGCGGCGGGTATCGGACTGCTGATCAGTCTGATCCAGGCGCTGACCCAGATTCAGGAACAGACGTTGCCCTTCGCCTTCAAACTGGTAGCTGTAGTCATCAGTATTTTCCTGACTGCTCGCTGGGTGGGGATTGAGATCTTCAACTTTGCCCTGGCCGTCATGAACCAGATTCCCGAGATACGCTGATGCCACCGGAAATCATTGATACGATCAAGGAATACCTCTACGTCTATTCCATGACGATGATCCGGATGACGGCGATTTTCACCGTGGTTCCCATGCTGAACGCCAAATCCCTTGGCAGCGCGATGATCCGTAACGGTGTGGTGGGCGGCCTTGCCATTTTTCTGTTTCCCCTGGTGTCACAACAACAGCCTGATACCTCACCGGGCATGTGGATGCTGCTCGCCCTGATCATGAAGGAAGTATTGATCGGCATGCTGATCGGCTTTATTGCAACCATTCCCTTCTGGGCGCTGGAGTCCGCCGGTTTCTTCGTTGATAACCAGCGCGGCGCCTCCATGGCCAGCAGCATGAACGCCATGACCGGCTCAGAATCCTCACCGATGGGTATTCTGTTCGGCCAGACATTCTTTACCCTTTACCTGGTCAGCGGCGTCTTCCTGATATTGCTCAACAGCATTTTCCACAGCTATGAGGCCTGGCCAGTCTTCAGTTTTTATCCGGTGTTGAACCAGTCAGCCATGATTTTCTTCCTGGGTCAGTTTGACCAGATCATCACCCTGGCCGTATGGCTCGCCGCACCGGCAATCATCAGCATGTTCATTGCCGAGTTCGGCGTCGCCCTCATCAGCCGTTCAGCACCACAGCTTAACGTGTTCATCCTGGCAATGCCGATCAAGAGTGCTGTGGCACTGGCCATACTGGTCGTCTGCATCACCACCATCATGACACTGGGCAAAGAGCATGCCGCCAAAATTCCCTGGCTGTTCACACGGCTTGGAGAATTGATGGTATGAGCGGCCAGAGCAGCAGTGAAAAGACAGAACAACCCACCCCCAAAAAACTCCGCGATGCCCGACAAAAAGGCCAGGTGGCCAAAAGCAAGGAAGTCGCTTCCACCGCAACTATCCTGCTGGTGGTCGCTACATTGTGGGCTCTGAGTGACTGGTACCTGGTGATGTTCCAGGAAATCCTGCTGTACCCGGCAGAGTTCTACAACCTGGAGTTCAAGGAAGCGTTCCGGCTCGTGGCCGAGGGGCTGCTGCATAAAATGCTCATGATGCTGGCGCCACTGGTGGCCGTCGCCGCATTTGCAGCCATCCTCGGCAATGTCATGCAGTTTGGTTTCCTGATCGCCTTTGAATCGATCAAACCGGATATCAAGAAAATCGACCCGGTACAGGGTGCCAAGAAAATCTTTTCGATCAAAAACCTGGTGGAATTGCTCAAATCCATCATCAAGATTGTGTTTCTGTCGTTTGTCGTTTATTACGTGATCAAGAACAGCTTACCCGACATGGTCAACATGCCCTGGTGTGGCTCACGCTGCATCCTGCCGGTACTGGCTGCTCTGCTGAAAAAACTGATGATCTTCTCGATCATCGCGTTTATTGTCATTTCCATTGCTGACTTCATGTTTGAAAAATGGAATTTCACCAAAGAACAGCGAATGACCAAGGATGAGGTCAAGAAAGAATACAAAGAGATGGATGGTAATCCGGAAATCAAGCAAAAGCGGAAAGAGATTCATCAGGAGATCATCAACTCCGACGAAGGTGTCAAAAAGTCAGACGTTGTTATCAAAAACCCAACCCACATTGCCGTTGGTTTATATTACGATCGGGAGAAAACCCCTCTACCCGTCGTTACCTCCATGGGCAAGCGGGGTCAGGCCGCGTTTATTCTAAAGGTGGCGGAGCAGAACAACATCCCGGTCATGGAGAATGTGGCACTGGCTCGTGCGCTGTTCAGCCAGACGGAAATTGGCGCCTTTATTCCTTCCGACCTGATAGGCCCTGTCGCTGAAGTCTTTCGCTGGGTACAGCAATTGAAACAACAACAGGGCGATAACGGCGACGCCTAACCATCCATAAAGACCGGCCCGAAACCCACCTCCCAGAACAGTGCTGAAATCACTTTCATGGACACCAGCACCACCAGCCCGACACAAACAACCGCACTGGCAAACAGGAACCCTCGCTCAAACGGAATATGCATGACATGGGGGATTCCGATGAACAGCAGATAGACGGCATAACTGACGCCCATCAAGATCCCGAACAGGCTCAGGGAGACCGAAGGAAACAGAGCCAGTAACCCCGTCAGATAGAGTGGTGTTGCCGTATAGGCCGCAAAAATAATGCAACGCCCACGGGACGGATGACAGCCATAGGTTCGCGCCATCCAGTGAATGAACAATCCCATGAAGACAATCGCACCGACAATCGCCACGTATGACAAGGCGCTCATTAACAGCGCGCTCAACGGCGTCAGCCTGACAGGATCAAGACCCAGCGGTGACCAGCCGACATAGGTTGCCCCCAGATAAGAGCAAAAGCCGGGAATGGCCGCAAGAACAAACAGGTGGGAGAGATAAAAACGCTCACGACGATCAATTTCATGATCTATGGCATCCCATTCCTTATGCGGATGGTAGAACATGCCCATTACATGATTAAGCATTGTCTTACACCTCCTCCGGCATTATAGACCAGTGGATCAACACACTACTGATGCCATGCACAGGATATGTTTCTTGATCTGTTCACCCTCTACACCCAACAAACGGGGTATCACGGATACAAGGAATGCTGCTTTTTCTGAATACTCTGGCAGACAGGTATGACTAACCGTCGACCTGACCCATCCCGGACAGACTTTCTGGAGAGGATCACAGTATGAACACAGACAAACAGCACTTCGTTGTCGCTTTCAAGAGCGACAAGATGGGTTCCGGTGACGATCAACTCGGGGGGCTGCTGATCAAGGCCTATATCAATACTCTGGTTGAAAACGACAACAAGCCTGCGGCTCTTGTGTTTTACAACGCCGGCGTTTTGCTCGCAGCAGAAGACGGTGATACCGCACCCGCGCTGCAGGTACTGGAAGAACAGGGCGTTGAGCTGCTGTTATGCGGCACCTGTGTCGAGTTCTTTGATCTCAAGCAACGGCTGGCTGCTGGCACCATCTCGAATATGTATGCCATCTCCGAGACCCTGTCCAGCACTGGCCATGTGATCTATCCATGAACGTGACCCAACCCCTGACCTATTTTGATAACAGTGCCACCAGCTTTCCCAAACCGACCCAGGTGGCCGAAGCCGTCACCCGCTACCTGACGGAAGTCGGGGGCAGCTATGGTCGTTCTGCGAATCAGCGCTGCTGTACGGTGGCACGGGTAGTGGAACAGTGTCGCGATACGCTGGCCGGCATTCTTGGCATACAAGACGCCAGTCATCTCTGTTTTACCGCCAACGCCACCCAGGCCGCCAATACCGTGATTCGTGGTATGGATCTGACCGGTGGACGGGTACTGATTTCCCCGATGGAGCACAATGCCATTGCGCGTCCGCTCGAGGCGCTACGGCTTGCGGGCAACATCCAGATAGAGACGCTTCCGGCCTTCTCCGACGGCCTGATTGATGTGACAAATATCAACATACCTGACGACACCCGTCTGGTCGTGGTCAACCACCAGAGCAATGTCAACGGTGTCACCCAGCCATTGTCCGCCATACGACAGGCTATTGGTGATGCGCCACTGCTGGTTGATGCTTCCCAGTCTCTGGGCAAGATCCCCTTCAAGGTAGAGGCCTGGGGACTGGATTATGTGATTTTTACCGGTCACAAGGGATTGCTTGGCCCCACCGGTACCGGTGGTTTCTGGGCACGTCATCCCCATACCCTGGAGCCTCTTCTTCTGGGAGGAACCGGTAGCAACAGTGAACACCTCGATATGCCGGAATTCCTGCCTGACCGGTTTGAAGCGGGCACCCCGAATGTAGCCGGTATCTTTGGTCTGGAGGCCGCGCTGTCTCATCCACCAGAAGCATCACACCATCGTGATGATCTTGAAGCATTGCTGGCAGCCATCCGAGCGATTGAAGGATTCCAGCTACACGCTGCTGAAGACTTCAACAATCAGGGCAGCCTCTTTTCTCTGACCCACAGAACGCTGGCCAGTTCAGAACTCTCATGGCGTTTGGATGAAGGTTTTGGCATTGAAACCCGCGCCGGTCTGCATTGCGCACCCTTGGCACATCGACACCTGGGCACAGTCCCGGATGGCACCTGCCGGTTCTCTCTTTCTCCGTACCATTCCAACAGCGATTTTGACTATCTGCTGGATGCATTAACCAAAGTGGCAAAAGGACAATGAAGCGTCAGTTTCTTCTGTTTGAAAATACCCGCGCCGTTATTCAGGCCGAGGCTCAGCTCAAAACGGCTGCGGTAGCCTGTCGTGTGATGCCCGTTCCACGGGCCATTTCTTCGGAATGCGGTATGTGTCTGGAGCTGACCGATTATGGCAGTGACAGCATACCCACCAGCCTGACAGTACCAGCAAAACTGGCGAGTATTGCGGGATAAAACAAAAAGCCTGTGCATGGTTTCCACAGAAATAAATGCACAGGCTGATGCCATAGATAAGTGCCCTTATAACATCTCTACAAAGGCTTCCATGCGGGTTTTGATCTGACCTGTGTCAGACTCGGAATAATTGGTTTCCAGGGTCATAAACGGAATCTGTTTTTCGCCGGTAACGATTTTCCGAATAGCGTAGCTTTCGATGTTATAGGTGTGGCAGGCCTGCAGCACCACATCAACGACAGCATCGACCTGATAGTCATCAATCATCTCTTTCAGTAATGTTTCCCGACCTTTATTCGGCGTCATCACGGAACAGGGGATATTCAGGTATTTATTGGCAATAGCCTCGACCGGATCAATGTCTTCTGCCACTTCTTCATGAAGCTCCTTATACCCCTGGCAATTCTCCAGCGCCACCACTACAGCACCGGCCTCTTCGATCGCCTTGATCACCTTGTTGGCTACACCGCCAATCGGACAGCCGGTAATCAATATGCGTGGAGTATGCTCGGGAGCAACCCATTTACCCTCTGCATAACGTGCTTCAACATCCGCAATCATTTGCCGGACATTGGCCTTCATGTTTTCCCTGTCAAAGGTGTAACTGGCACCATTGAGTACCGTAAACAGATCGAACCCGGTTATCACCGAAGGCTTGTATCGCCCAAGCTTGTGGAAAGCTTTCAGTACACGGCGGTCTTCGTTACACGACCTGATGGCCGCTGCCAGATCTTCCTGTTTGATCACCGTGTCAAACTTCTGTTCCAGCTTCTCGATCAGTTTTCCGACCTCTGTTTTCCAGAGCGTCCGGGCGTCGGTCTTTTCCTGGGTCTGGGGCAGCTGCATGACCCAGGTATCCTTGATTTCACCCAGTAACTCGTACATTTTCTTTTTACCGTCGCAGGTGGTTTCGCCAACGATCATGTCCGCAAAATACATGTAGGGACAACGGTCAGTCAGCGCAAAGCCGTAACTGGCTTTGATCAGTGGACAGAGGTTTCGGGGCAGATGTTTTTCTGCATCCGGAATGGTTTCCTCACTGACGGAACAAAGCGACACGGGATGTGCACCCGCCGCATAAATGACTTCTTTCGGGGTAAAGGTACAGAAAGTGCCAACCACCTTCTCCCCCCGATCCTTGAATTCCTTAACGGCCAGAAAACCGTTTCTGCGGGCTTCACCAAACTCATCAAACTTTTCCGGCAACGTGGATACAGCAATTTTTTCCATGGTTATCATCCGTTGGTTTCAGTGAATACGTTCCTGCGCCAGCATGGCGGCACCAATCGCCCCGGCGTAACGACCGAGGGGGCTTGATGTCACGTTTGCCTGCAATGTGCTTTCCAGGCTGTGGAGCAGGTAGGAGTTACTGCTCAAGCCGCCGGTGAGAAGGTACTGTTCATCACGCCCGTGCTTGATGCAGAGAGAGCGGACTTTGTTGACGACCGAATCGACAATGCCAAAGGCAATGTTTTCTTTCTTTTCGCCCCGCCCAATCAGGCTGGTGACTTCAGATTCCGCAAAGACCGTGCACATGGAAGTAATCGTGATGCCGGAACCGGCTGCGGCCAGCGTCGTCAGATCGTCAATGGTGACACCCAGTGTATTGGCCATGACCTCAATGAACTTGCCGGTACCGGCAGAACACTTGTCGTTCATGGTGAAGTTGACCACCCGGCCACCTTCCATGGAAATGACCTTGGTGTCCTGACCGCCAATATCCACAATGGTACAGTTTCGATCGGTAAAAAACGCAGCGCCCCGGCCGTGACAGGTTATTTCTGTGATGGTCTTGTGGGCATAGGGCACTGATACACGACCATAACCCGTGGCGATGATGTAAGCGCTATCCGGACTGAGTCCCTGTTCCAATAGTTTCTGGAGAATAACCTGCGCCGTTTCCGCGCTGCTCCATCCGGTGGGAATGACAAAATGGTGCTGGAGCGCATCCCGATGTAATACCGCCACCTTGGCGGCGGTCGAACCAATATCAATACCGATGGCGTGCATGGTCTGTCGTCCATCAAAAACACAATAAAAGGCGGCAATAATCCTGGATCGGTGTTACACAGATAACAGACACAACAACCCTCTCCCGACAGCATGACGCGGTCAGGTCACAGGTATGATCAGAGTCTTGTGTCGGTTACCGGTATGAATCGGTCAGTCTTGCCACGAGAGCAACAGTATTCCGTGTCGTTAGCCGGACGCCTGATCGGGAATACCGGTTAGCAATGACCCTATAGATAAGCGGGATGGCTGACAGGAAATGTTGTGTAAAGGGAAAGCGATGTTGCACAGAACAGCGTCCAGCGCACAGGGCCGGATGGTAGTGACAGGTAACAACACAGGGGTATTCCTTTTAGCGAGTTCAATAGTCGCAATGTGGGCAAACCCTATCAACAGTAAGGTTTTATTTCCCTAATTCAGATCAATAAAACATCCAGTCAGGACTGGATCGGCTTGTCCGGATCAATCACCACAAAGAACAGCTCACGGAATGCATCCAGACTGATTTCAAAGATGCCATCTCCCTGGTTGGCGGGTTGGCCGGGCTCCGTATGACCCCAAGGATTGCGGATCATAACTGTATACTCGCCGCTGTCCTGCTCCATCCTGACCTGAAGCACCTGGAAGGCGTGATTGCCGGGAATCCCCTGCGCAATTTCCTGCCGGTCACTGCGTCCCTTGCTGCCAATCATGACCGGCTGACCATGGGGAGGATCCGGGTTTGTCTTGGCCAGTGTTGCCACCAGCTCGGCATCTGACAACCGTGTCACATCCTTGGGCGTCGCCGTTTTCCCGGTCAGGGAAAAGTACGCTTCATGACCTCCGCCGCCCTGGTCGATTTCCAACAGGCCATCCACCAGTTCTTTGGTATCGGAACGGTACGCGGCATAGGCTTTCTCATACAGCTGCACCCAGATCTCTTCCCGGCCGTCCCGATCCATGTCCGGGGTATCGGCAAACATTGGCTCACCGTTTTTATCCAGAATATTGAGCGAATCCACCGGCACCCAGACCTCAACCACTTTGCCTTCCTTATCCTGCTCAAAGAAACGGACTTCAAACTGGTGGGCAATGGTGTCGCCCGTCACAGGATGCGTACGCTCCCGAATCCCGGAGCGGATCAAATCCGGATCTTCCTGGGCCACCCCGGCCAGTTGCCCGAGAAAGAAACAGTCGCCAATCATCCCCTGGCGTACCGCCTCGTGTGTCGGCCCCTTTTCGCCAAAAACCTCTTTACGGGTCTGGTGCATCCAGCCTCGCTTATCGCCGTCATCATCGGCCACACCGCTACTCTCATCACGGGTGATGCCTGCCTCATCCAGTGCTTCATATTTGTCATACAGATTGGCAAAGGCGGCCTCAAGGGGCTTGTTGGCCTGACCTCCCAATCCATTGAGCAGATCACTGACCCGATTCCAGACATTCAGTGTGGCCTGCTTGTACTTACCTGCCAGTTCCCGGCTGAAGGTGTCCGCGTTGAGATTCAGTGCCGTTGCTTCCATGCCATGGGTCAAATCCCGCTGAATCTGGCGAATGGTGGCTTTTTTTTCAGCCCTGGCGGACCGGCTGTGGTCTGCCAGTAATTGCTGGGCCTTTTCCAGTTTCGGTTTGACCACCGAATCCGCCTGATAGCGATCTGCCGCTTCCAGGCGCTGCCCCTGAAACGGATCCCGCCACTGGGGCTTGGGGGTTGTCAGGCGGTCATACTCGCCCTGTAGTTGCTTCACCACCCTGGTTAATGTGGCTGTTTTCTTGTCTAGAGTGGACAGCGTTTTTTCCGCATTATCCAGTAACTGGGCCAATGCTTCAGTGGTCGGGGTGGCTGGCTTTCTGGGTGTTGAAGGCGGCAGCGGAGAGTCTGGCTCAGCTTTAGTCGCCGTTGATTGCAATAAAGCCTCCGGACGGGTATCGGGTGACACACTGCCAACACTGATGTCATCCAGCGCCTTTCCAGCGATAGCCGGTACCTTTCCCGTCAGGCTGCCTGCCACCAGCGTGGCGCTCCTGATAATTTCCAGCAACTGCCCCGCTTGTCGAACGCCCCCTTTCTTACGCCCAAGAGTCGCCTCAAACCAGCCTTCGGTGTTCGCCCAGGCGGATTTACTGGCCGGCTTTTCCGTACTGCCTGTCTGGGGTTCCGGTTGTGAGGATTGGGGCTTTTCCTGGACAGGCGCCTGAGAAGGGATTCGCCGGGGTGAGTTAATACCATCCATTGTCTTCTCTCGTCTCAGATAAACCGCTTGCGGTTACGTCCGGTGGAGCGCTTGGGAGAGCGTGCCTGAGCCATGGCGTTCAGCGCCGAAATGAGCTGTTCCCCTTGCTCAGCCAACGCCTGATTCAAGGCATCCAGCTTGTCTCGCTCCATATCATCCAGACCTGCAGTGAAAGTACAGGCGATCTGAGACAGCGCCTCGGGAGTAAACTGGTCTGCAGGCAATGCCTCAATGGCTTCAAGATAGGCCTCCGGCAGCTCAGCCATCAGCTGTTGGTGCAATGTGGCCAGCTGACTCAATGCCTCATCCAGGGCTTGATCGTCCGGTTTTTCATTCTGTAACCGCATGCTGGCCGTCCTGTGCCTGTCCCGATATCCGCCGTAGAAATCCAACAGAGCCTTGAAATCACTTACTTTTTAACTATAGCAGCGAGCCAAATACCCTATTCCCATACCTGCAATGACAACGAATATCGTACATATCATAGACACAGCACCACGCACGACCAGTCATTCGCACACTTCATAGGTAGTTCTGCCTATTGTGGTAAACCCCACCCGACAAGAGACTATCGCCCTTTCATAAGGCGGTATGGGCTGTCACTGGAACTCTTCGGCCCTCGACGATGTCTGAGTCCATAGTGCATAACCGCTGATTTCTCACAGTCCTGGCATCAGGTAGCCATTGCATGACACAGATTCACCTCTCCGGCGCATACCGTATTGAACACGACCTGCTGGGCGACAAGCAGGTTCCCCTAGAAGCCTACTGGGGCGTGCAGACCCAGCGCGCCATGGAGAACTTCAACATCACCGGTGTGCCGATCAGCCATTACCCCAACCTGATCAAGGCGCTGGCCATGGTCAAGAAAGCCTGCGCGATGGCTAACCACGACCTCGGTCAACTCTCCGACGAGCAGGCGGACGCCATCTGTATGGCCTGTGATGAAATCATCGACGGCAAGCACCATGAGCACTTCCCGGTAGACATGATCCAGGGCGGCGCCGGCACCTCCACCAACATGAACGCCAACGAGGTGATTGCCAACCGTGCACTGGAGCTGATGGGCCACAAGCGGGCGGAATACCAGTACCTGCACCCGAACACCCACGTCAACATGGCGCAGTCGACTAACGATGTTTACCCGACTGCGGTTCGCCTGGGCATGGTGCTCAAGCACAAGCAGCTGGTGGTCGCCGCCAAGCAGCTGAAAGCCGCGTTTGACGTCAAGTCAGAAGAATTCAAGGATATCCTGAAGATGGGCCGTACCCAGCTGCAGGATGCCGTTCCCATGTCCCTGGGCCAGGAGTTCCGAGCCTTCGCCACCACCATTGGTGAAGATATCGACCGGATCCAGAGCATGATCGACCTGCTCAAGGAAATTAACCTGGGCGGCACCGCCATCGGCACCGGCATTACCGCCGACAGCCGCTATGCGCCGCTGGCCGTCAAACATCTGTCTGACATCTGCGGTCACCCGATGATCCTGGCCACCGACCTGGTGGAAGCCACCTCTGACATGGGTGCCTTTGTCATCCTGTCTGGCGCGCTGAAGCGTCTGGCCATCAAGCTGTCCAAGATCTGCAACGACCTGCGTCTGTTGTCGTCCGGTCCCAAGTGTGGTTTCAATGAAATCAACCTGCCGGAAATGCAGCCCGGTTCTTCCATCATGCCTGGCAAGGTGAATCCGGTGATTCCGGAAGCGGTCAACCAAGTGGCATTCCATGTCATCGGTAACGACCTGACCGTCAGCATGGCTGCCGAAGCCGGCCAGCTGCAGCTGAACGTGATGGAGCCAGTCATTGTCTACAAGATCCTGCAATCCATTCAGGACCTGACCAACGCCATGACCATGCTGTCTGAAAAATGCATTAAAGGCATCACGGCTAACGTTGACGTCTGCCGCGCCTATATTGATAACAGCATCGGCATTGTGACAGCGCTCAACCCTTATCTGGGCTACGAGAACTCCACCCGTATCGCCAAGACTGCACTGCTGACCGGCAAGCGGGTTGTGGATCTGGTACTGGAAGAAGGCCTGATGGACAACGAAGAACTGATGGAACTGCTCAAACCTGAAAACATGATCGCTCCGATTGATATGACGGCGAGAATGCGGAAAGCAAACTAATCGATAAACACAAAAAAACCGGTTTCTATGGAAACCGGTTTTTTTTCAATAAACACGACAAACGTCTTTTTACTCACCTGCAGCCTGCATCAACTGCCCAACAATCGATTCACTGTACCGACTCACCAGATAAGGCACGGTCTGATTTTGGTAATCCATCAGCTTAGGCGCAATGAATCGCCACTTTTTCTCGACTTTTGACAGTCTTTCCGACAGAGATACGGAAAGATCATTCCGGCTCAGCAGCGTATCCAGCTGTTCTGTCAAACGCTGGGCATGGATATCCACGGTATCGCCTTCCGGATAAGGTAATATGCCGGTTCGTCCATTCCAGTGTGCGGCCAGGCGGGTATAACGCGTACTGATCTTTTCCATCTGAACGGCACTTTTTAACAACGCCAGCTTGAGCGCATGATCACTCTCTTCACTGGCTGCCAGCTTTTCCAGCATTTCCAGCAATTCAGTCTGGGCAGACTCCATATCATTGATTGTATAGACCGATGTGTAGCCCTCTGAGGCAATTTCATTGGACTGAATCAGAGTAATGTAACGGGACAGTACGGCTTCAAAGGATGCATCCTGATCTTCTGGCGTTTCAGTAAACAGCGGATTCCCCTGTAGTTGATTAACAACAATATCCAGCTGTTCCCGAGTCTGTCGGTCACCCTCAAGTAGGGTATAGAGATGGAAGTGGGTTGCCGCCCGGTAAATATCCAGTTGCGCGCGATAAACCTGTTCTTTCTGGTCCGCAGACAAGGGAACAGCCTTCAGGCTGGAGGAAAACAACAGGAAAACAAACAGGACTGCAGAACAGGAGTGTCGCATGATAGAGCCCTTCAGCTTATTGTTTTTATTGTCTGGTGTGCAGTATTTCACACATTTCGCAGCCATGACAACCGCTCGCAGACCATAACGGTGGCGGTTTTTCTCAGGCAGTACGCGGGCTCACCCTACCCAGACATAAGCACTCGCCGTACAACCTCAGGTATTTATACGACTAATTCAAATTGACCCAAGGCAATAACCTAACCGGTTAGTGGAATCAGGACAGTTTTGGCGTGTTCTACCGCAAAATATTACCTGTAAGGGATATATCAATGCGTAACAGGCTGACTCAGAGTGAAATCATTACACTGTGTATCACACTGCTGATATCCATAGGATGTACAGCTATACTCATTGACCAGTTGACCGGCAAGAGCTTTTGATTCCGGACGAATCATCCCAGTATCACTGCCGCACTGGCCTGGTAATGAAAACACGTTTTGCAAACCATTCACCGAAGGGTGGGTCTGTTTGCTGATTCGAAAGGTAGGGACTATAAGTAGCTATACATAGTGTTTCCGGGATCAAGGTGGTTGCAAGTGCACCCTTCGCTGTACGCTACACATCCGCAGAGAAGCATGGATCGGTTACCGGTTGATGCACACCATTACCCAACCAAGCGCTTTATCCCACCGACATCATTATGTAGTTACTGGTGACGTGAAATTCCACTCAGGACGTTGCCTGCAAGCTTCAGTCTGGTTTATCGGTATCACGAAGATGTTACAACGTGCATGCTGAACAAAGTCACGCTCCCTGCAAGTTATTCGATATATCATTCAAGCCTGTTAGCAATAGTGGAGTAATCATGCAACAGCAACAACAAGAGCCCACAGTATTTATCATTGACGATGATGAAGCGGTTCGGGATTCGCTCAAGATGCTGATGAATTCCGTTGGCCAGAAAGTCCAGGTTTTCGCGTCACCGGCCGAGTTTCTGGAAGCCTACGATGAAAACCATCCCGGCTGTATCGTGCTGGATATCCGCATGCCGGGCATGAGCGGACTGGAGCTGCAGAGCAAGCTGAACGACATGCACTGCATCCTGCCGATCATTTTCATCACTGGCCACGGTGATGTACCGATGGCAGTACAGGCGATCAAGGATGGCGCGATGAACTTCATTCAGAAGCCTTTCCGCGACCAGGAGCTGCTCGACTATATCAACGATGCCCTGAAACTGGATGCCCAGCAGCGCGCCGAACTGCTGGAGCACAAGGAAATTCTGCGTCGTCTGTCCACCCTGACAGAAAGAGAGCGCGAAGTTCTGCACCACGTTGTTGAAGGCAAGGCTAACAAGGTGATCGCGGCTGACATCAATCTGAGCCAACGCACCGTCGAAATCCACCGATCCCGCGTGATGGAAAAGATGGGCACCAAATCCCTCGCACACCTGGTGCGTCAGGTGATGCAGGTGAAAGAACACCTCAAGGATGAATTCAAATTCAAGTGATCCGCCACTGAATTCACACACAACAATGGGATAACCACTCAACAGTGATATCCCATTGCCCCCATCCCAAAGCCAAATAACGAAGCCGGCATTCGCCAACAGCCTACTCACGGCGATAAAAACAACTTGTTAACTGTCGTATATATCCGCCTTTCACACACAAGCTGTCGACCGCACACGCAACCGTAGGTGTTACTCACAGGGGGCTGGGTAAAAGCAACAATGGCTGCCCTGACACCTCAATCCTATGATTATCAGGCTGGTGCAGATCATCTGAAACCAGCGTACACCAGCCAAAGAGATCAAGAACCACCTGGCTGCCCCCGATCGCTCCATTCCTGCATAAAATGCCTGATGGACGAAGGCGGCCTCTGTATCTGATAAGACAGGGTCAGCTATGCGTACTGCGAAACGGAACACTGTTTACCTTCTGGATGAAGACACCGCTGTCAGGGATACGGTGAACAGTCTATGCACATCTCGACAGCTCAAGATGCAGCATTTCACCTGCGCACAGCAATTGATTGCACAGCTGGATGAGAATCAACCTGCCTTCCTGATTACCGCCTACCAGGTGAGTGATATGCTCGTGACAGACCTGCTGGCCGAGATTCAGCAACGCGAGCCTTCACTGCCCGTTATCGTGCTCGGAGAACACAGCAATGTCAGCAGCGCCGTGGAATCCATTCGTGCAGGCGCTCTGGACTACATTGAGAAGCCGGTATATTCGGGTCGACTGGTCGAGCATTTCAACATGCTTGCCACTGACGGAACTTACACAGAATAATTGCGTCTAACTCAAAACGCTAAAGTCCGGACTGAAGCTCATCAGCATAGGTTTTCAGTTCGGAAAGTACCGCTTTTTTCGTCTCATCGACATCCGCCATCAACGTATCAATTCGCGCATAGAACGCCTCAAGTGTGAGGCTTCCCCCACCTTTGCTATCCAACAGTCGCTGACGGCGGAATGCCTGCCACTCGGATGCTTCATCGTCACCCAGCGTCTCAGGCCAGTTCCGGGCACGGTAACGAAACAGCATGTCATCGAGCCGCGCATCAGAAAAAGACAAGTGCAACGCACCTAACTGATCGGGCGGTGTCATCCGTACCTGTTGAATCCGCTCACGGTCAGCCGGATTAAAGAACCCACCGCTATAGAGCATGTGATCAGGATCGGTATGCGGTTCAAACGAATGCCCGGATAATACCTGACCCACTTTTGCCACAAAGGCATTAAACCGGCTTTGATCTGAAAACAGTCGCTGATGATGCAACTCACAACCAGCCTGATCAATAGAGAGACGCTGCTTGTCCGCGTCACGTAAGACATTCCATGGAACCACGACTGGCGCTTTGTTAAGGTGCACTGTTTTCAAGGGAATACGAGTGAGCCCCTCCTCATCGAGTAGATCCGTCGCGGTATAGAGACGATGCCTGATTTCGTCAGCAGTCAATTCCATGAAAGGCGTCGGATCAACACTCAAATCATAAACAACGACACCATTCTTGTTGGTCGGATGCGCAGCAATCGGCACAACAATGCCCAGACAATGTCTTGCGGATGAATAGCGTCCGGAAATATGAACAACCGGTTTTTGAGCATGAATATCCAGCAGCTTTGCCACCTGGTATTTCTGACGATTAAACAGCGCATAATTAAACAGCTTTTCCTGTTTTTCCCTCAGCAGGCGGGCTATGGCGATGGTCGCCCGCACATCGGACACAGCATCATGAGCATCCGCATGACTGATCCCATTAGCCACCGTCAACTCCTCAAGCCGAAAACTGACAGCGCCATCTTCACGCCTTGGCCATTGAATACCTTCCGGGCGCAAAGCCGCACACAACCTGACCACATCAATCAGATCCCAGCGACTGCAACCGTTCTGCCACTCGCGCGCATAAGGATCCATGAAATTACGGTAGAGACTGTAGCGTGTCACCTCATCATCGAAACGCAGCGTGTTATACCCCAGTACGCAGGTATTGGGCTGACTGAATTCCTGGTTGATACGGGCAATGAAATCGGCTTCACAGATGCCCCGCTCATTGACCCGCTGCGGGGTCAGCCCCGTGACCAGACAGGCTTCCGGATTAGGCAACTGGTCATCAGGCAGCCGGGCAAACAATTCCAGCGGCTCTCCGATTTCATTGAAATCCGCATCGGTACGAATACCGGCGAATTGGGCTGGCCAGTCACGCGCCGGATCCGTACCAAACGTCTCATAGTCATACCAGTAAAAAGTCTGCGTCACCGAAACTTCCCTTTGAGTCTAGAACTGCTCACAGAGTAACAGCTGACGTGCCCACTCGTTAGTCACTTTAAGGGAAAGAGGAAAAAAACCTGATGCGAGACTGCCTGCATCAGGTTTGAAAGGAGAAGTAGAACTGCAATGCCTTGACCAACTGCTCAAAGCCTTCACTACGCTCAATGATCGTGTAACCGGAATCATAACAATCCGGAGTGATATCCCTGTGACACCACTGACAACGGGCATCAAAGTCGATGACCGTATACCCTCCCAGTGGTTCCGGCAGCTGAATACGCATGGAATACACGCCACCCAGCTCCATCATCCAGGGCGTAATCAGCATCAGGCCATTACGGCTGATATTGCCGATATACCCGATCTGCATGTCATTACAGCGGTTATACACCACCAGATACTCGGCTAGACGCTCACTGCATATCCGGTGACTATTCTCACTGATAGCCTTCCTTGCCATGCCTGTACTTCCATCAAGACCCAGCAGAATACTGCACCTCAATGACATCACTGCGCATCGAGGTTTTCTGTGATCCCTGTTCTCATCCCCCACTACCCCCCGGTAGCTCAAACAAGAAAAGAGTATCGACTGCAGCATGACGTTCTTACCAACCGGCCAGACCGGTTAACAGCCTGATTCATTACCTTTAAAAAAACACGGGTAAAAACCATTGCCGTCATAGAAATAGTAGCCCTGCCACTACCCAGCGTTTAAACCGCTTTTTACTAGATGTACGACAACTTAATTCCTTTAACTGACAAGCAATCATGAATGGCTATAAAAGAGAATCCATTCATTAAGGCTATAAACGCAGTGTCGTTTTTCTGTCACCCTTTTTGCTGCGGGATTTATCACCAGGCGTTTCATGGTATGCTTTCGACGCAGAAAACCGCACAACAACAATAAGACAATGGTTATGGAGTGTCGAAAATGCGTCACGGGAGAATCCTGTCTGGCCTAGTTTTAGTCCTACTCACTGTTACCAGCCTGCCCGGATGCGCTCCCAGCACGCCGCTCTTTGTTGCCAATGTCGGCACCCGGGAACTGGCACGTCATGAAGACCAGCGATTAAAGGTTGCCCAGGCCATCGTTGATGAAGAGGGGGACCTGTTTACCTATTCCGTTGACGCCATTATTAATGGCCAGTCCGCCGAGGCAGAGAAAACCTATCTCAATGGTTACACGCACATTGGCTTCAGCAACCAAATAAAAGCCATCGCTCTTTATCAGATCGCCCTCATTTACAAAAGCAGTTATAACCGGGAACGTAATTACCCGCTTTCCCTCAATTATCTTTACCGCATTGTGAATGAATTTCCGGAAACCCGGGCTGCGGATTATGCGCGGGCAAAAATCATTGAAGTGGAACACCTTATTGATAACCCGGTGAAATTCACCCCTGACGAAAAACTGGCAGATTGGGAGCAAATTAAACGGGTTCCGGATCCACGCTACGCGAAGCTGGATCAAGCCATGAATTCACTGTCAAAGCGAGCGGTTGTCAAAAACAGAACCCCAGAGGTGATTGAGTTGTACACGCTGGTTTACCGGGAACGGGGCATGCCCACATCGCTCAGAGCAGACGCCCTGCTTCAGATTGCCCTTATCTACAACAGCCAACCCCAGAATGCCGAAAAACGCGAGCAGACACTGGCAGCATTCAGGAAGGTTTCGCGGGAATTTTCCGGCACCAGCTACCAAAAAATCGCTGACCAGCACCTGGATATTCTTCTGAACCAACAGGGAAACTAATAAAACTCCGGGCAATGCTGACTACATTGCCCGGAGTTTTATTAGTTATAAATGACGCTGACCTGATCCTTGCCGAATTGATCTTTCAGCATTTGCACCAGTTCATCACTGGGACTCACCTGCCACTGATCACCCAGCCGCACTCTAGCCCGTGCATCAGAACCTTCATACTGCACACTAATCGGCGTCTGACCGGAATGATCACTAAACAACTGCTGAAGACGACGCTCGAAGCCGGTAGTGCAGCTGGCATAATCCAGCACAATCTCTAGCTCATTAGCATAGTGCGATCGCGCATCTACAAGGCTGAGCACGTTTCTCGCGACCGCTTTCAACGCCCCCGAGTAATCATCAAAACTGACCTCAGCCTCGACAACTATGAGCGTGTCTTTGGTCAGCAAATGTTGGAACTTGTTGAAAGTATCGGCAAAGACCGAGACTTCAATCCGCCCACTACGATCATCCAAGGTAATAAAGCCCATCTTATCGCCGCGCTTGTTCTTCATGACACGCAGCGCAACGATAAGACCGGCAATATTCACCTTATCCCTGCCGGGCTGAAGATCCACAACCCGGTTACGAACAAA
Organism: Kistimonas scapharcae; assembly: GCF_039540975.1. NCBI lineage: Bacteria > Pseudomonadati > Pseudomonadota > Gammaproteobacteria > Oceanospirillales > Endozoicomonadaceae > Kistimonas > Kistimonas scapharcae. Next base: position 51,002 of record NZ_BAABFL010000481.1, on the reverse strand, counting down.
GTGTCGTATTTCTTTCTCATATTCATCAATCGGATGGCCCGTCAGGTACAAGCCCAGGGTATCCTTTTCACCGCGCAAGCGTTCTTTGTCGGCCCACTCTCTGACGCGACCATAGTTACCATAAGCGTCAGTATCTTCTTCCGGCACCAACCCACCGAACAAATCACCGAGACCACTGTCGAGACTCCGGGCTGACTGTTCAGCAGCCTTAACTGCTTCTTCCATGCTCGCATCCAAGACTGCCCGATTGAGATTGAGCTGTTTTTTCTTGCCAGGATACGGCCCTTGCATATCCAGCGCACCTGAACGGATTAACGCTTCAAGACAACGCTTGTTGACTTTCTTGCTATCGATACGCTGACAGAAATCAAAAATATCTTTAAACGGCCCACCCTGCTTTCTTGCTTCCACGATGGCCGCAATCGGACCCTCACCAACACCTTTGATGGCACCAAGCCCGTAAACAATATGACCGTCGTCGTTAACACCAAACATGTAGCTACCGCTGTTCACATTAGGCGGCAGGACATTTAGGTCCATATTCCTGCACTCTTCAATGAAGGTGACCACTTTGTCGGTATTCTGCATATCCGACGACATTACCGCCGCCATGAATTCCGCAGGGTAATGGGTTTTTAACCAGAGGGTCTGGTAAGAAACCAGCGCATAGGCGGCAGAGTGCGACTTGTTAAAGCCATAACCGGCAAACTTTTCCACCAGGTCGAATATCTTCATGGCCAGCTCGGGATCGACACCCTTGCCCTTGGCGCCCTCTTCAAACACAGAGCGCTGCTTGGCCATCTCCTCCGGTTTTTTCTTACCCATGGCCCGGCGCAGCATATCCGCACCACCCAGGGTATAGCCTGCCAGCTCCTGGGCAATCTGCATGACCTGTTCCTGGTAGAGGATAATGCCGTAGGTCGGTTGCAGGATCGGCTTGAGCCATTCGTGCTGATACTGGGCATCCGGGTAGGACAACTCTTCACGACCATGCTTTCGGTTAATGAAGTTGTCCACCATGCCGGACTGCAAGGGTCCGGGGCGGAATAGTGCAACCAAAGCGATGATATCTTCGAAGCAGTCTGGCTGAAGGCGTTTGATGAGGTCTTTCATACCCCTCGATTCAAGCTGGAAGACTGCCGTCGTTTCTGCCTTCTTCAACAGGGTGTATGAGGCATTATCTTCCAGGTCGATCTGCATGATATCGACGGGAGGCTGCCCCTGCTTCTCCAGGCGCGGATTGATCATTTTCAGCGCCCAGTCAACGATCGTCAGCGTCCGCAACCCAAGAAAGTCGAATTTAACCAATCCGGCTGTTTCAACATCATTCTTGTCGTACTGTGTAACCAGACCATGGCCGCTTTCATCACAATACAGCGGGGAAAAGTCTGTCAGCTTGGTTGGCGCAATAACAACACCACCGGCATGCTTACCCACATTTCGGGTAATGCCTTCGAGCTTGAGCGCCATTTCCCAGACTTCCTGGGCATCCTCATCATGTTCAAGGAATTCCCGCAGCCCTTCTTCCTGGTCATACGCTTTTTTTAGCGTCATGCCGACTTCAAAGGGAATCAGCTTGGACAGGCGATCAGCCATGCCATAGGACTTGCCCTGCACCCGGGCGACATCCTTGACCACCGCCTTGGCCGCCATGGTACCGAAGGTAATGATCTGGGAGACCGCATCACGACCGTAAGTCCGTGACACATAGTCAATGACCTTGTCGCGGTTATCCATGCAGAAGTCGACGTCAAAGTCAGGCATGGAAACCCGTTCAGGATTCAGAAATCGTTCGAACAGCAGGTCGTATTCGAGCGGATCAAGATCGGTGATTTTCTGAGCATAGGCCACCAGCGAGCCGGCACCGGAACCCCGCCCAGGCCCTACCGGAATCCCGTTATTCTTGGACCACTGGATAAAGTCCATAACGATCAGGAAATAACCGGGGAACCCCATCTGCAGGATAATGTCCAGCTCGAAATTCAGGCGATCGTAGTAAACCTTCCGTTTGGCTTCATACTCCGGATCATTCTTGTCGAGAATAATCTCCAGCCGTTCTTCCAGGCCCTGGGCGGAGAATTCCCGGAAAAACTCATCCATGGTCTTCCCTTCCGGGATGGGGTATTCCGGAAGATGGTAAGTTCCCAGAGGCACATGAACGCTGCAGCGTTTGGCAATCTCAACCGTATTCGCAATAGCTTCGGGAATATCGGAAAAGAGCTCAATCATTTCTTCTGGTGTTTTGAAATACTGTTCTTCGCTGTATGGGCGGGGACGCCGAGGATCATCCAGCACCCGACTCTCACCAATGCAGAACCGGGCTTCGTGGGCATCGAAATCGTCCCGATCCATAAACATTACATCATTGGTAGCCACTACCGCGCACTGGCAATGGGAGGCCAGCTCAACCGCCGCATGCAGGTAACTCTCATCGCCGGGACGCCCTGTGCGCTGCAATTCAAGATAAAAGCGATCACCAAAAGCCGCCTGCCATTCTTTAAGCAGGTTTTCAGCGTCATCAGGATGCCCTGCCAGCAGCTTCTGTCCAATCTCACCCTGACTCGCTCCGGAAAGCGCAATCAATCCCTCAGATTTCTCAAAGACCCACTGTCGTTTGACCAGCGCCTTACCCTGATGCTGGTTGGTCTGGAAGCTCATCGCTACCAGCTCCATCAGGTTACGGTAGCCCTGCTCATTCATACATAGCAGGATAAGATGGGTGGGTGGTTCCGTGGGATCACTGTTTTCCAGCCAGACATCACAGCCACAAATTGGTTTGATGCCAGTACCCTGGGCTGACTGATAGAAGCGAACCAGCGAGCACATGTTGGACTGATCCGTCACCGCTACAGCCGCCATGCCTCGATCAGCCACGGCACCAATCAGGGATTTAATCCGGATAAGGCCATCAACCAGGGAAAATTCAGAGTGCAGACGAAGATGAACAAACTGGGTTGTCATGAAACACAGGCCCGGGGGATGAAGAACAGAATCAGGTTAGTCTATCAGCCGACCGGGGTGAATGACACCGCCGTCGACTGATGAAAGGAAGCATCACGCAGGCAGATTTTCCACCAGTTCACGCACCGGTTTAAAGGAGCGGCGGTGGTGTGGCGTCACACCCAGTTTTGCCAGGGCTTCAAGATGCTCTTTAGTCGGATAGCCCTTGTGCTTGGCAATGCCGTAGCCTGGATACTGTCGATCCATCTCCAGCATTTCCCTGTCGCGGGTTACCTTAGCCAGAATGGAAGCCGCAGCGATCTCCGGCACTCGACTATCGCCTTTGACCACAGACTCCGCAGCACAGGGCAATTTCGGGCAACGATTGCCGTCTATCAGTGCAAGGGATGGTTTTACAGACAATCCGGCAACAGCCCGCTGCATGGCCAGCATAGTGGCATGCAGGATGTTCAGCTGATCAATCTCATCAACCTCTGCCCGCCCTAGCGACCAGGCTAACGCCCGTTCCTTGATAATATCGAACAACGCTTCACGTCGACTTTCCGAGAGTTTTTTGGAGTCGTTCAAACCTTCTATAGGGCGTGAAGGATCCAATATCACGGCAGCGGTCACCACAGGACCACAAAGCGGACCACGACCAACCTCATCGACACCGGCCACAACAGCTTCATCATCGGAAACAAAAAAAGACAGTTCACTCTGTTGCACAGACAATGCCTCCCTGTTTCTTTAACAAACCCATGACAGCCTCTGCCGCCTGCTCACTGGCATTGCGGCGCAGCGTTTGATGTATCGCCATGTATTGGTCAGCCTGTTCACGGTGACGCGCATTGTTTTCCATGGCATCCAGGGTTTCCTGGGCAAGGCGCTCAGGTGTTGCTTCATCCTGAAGGATTTCAGGCACCAATGCTTTACCTGCCAGCAGGTTGGGCAAGGATACCCATTCAGACTTCACCATACGTCGCAAGATCTGGTATGTCAGCCAAGCTACGCGATAGCTCACCACCATCGGTTTCTTATGCAGCATCGCCTCCAGTGTCGCCGTACCGGAAGCAATCAAGATAGCGTCTGCCGCCGCCATAGCCTGATGCGACTGCCCATCCAACAGTTTGACCGGCATGTCTGACATTTCGGCCAGATACTGTTCCAGCTGCTCGCGCCGCTGAGCATTGGCGCAGGGAATAACGAACTTTAACTGCGGCTGCTGTTGCAACATGCGCTGTGCAGCCTGGAGAAACAGTGGTCCGAGTCGTTTAACCTCACCACCACGACTGCCTGGCATCAATGCAACAACCTGATCCTCAGCGCGATAACCCAACGCGTCCCGCGCGCCGGCCACATCAATGTCCAGCGGTATCTTGTCGGCTAACGGATGGCCAACAAACGTGACAGGAATCGCATGTTCTTCATAGAAACGCGCTTCAAACGGCAACAGTGTGAGCATATGGTCTGTCGACTGCTTGATATTCAGCACACGTTTCTGCCGCCAGGCCCAGACAGAAGGACTCACATAATGCACCGTCGCAATACCGGCATCATGAAGTTTCTGTTCAAGCGGGAGATTAAAATCAGGTGCATCAATACCGATGAACACATCCGGCTTCTCGGCACAGAAATATTCAACCAGCGTCTTGCGAATATGTAGCAATTCCTTCAGGCGGCCAAGCACTTCCACCAGTCCCATGACTGACAGGCGCTCCATAGGAAACAGGCTTTCAAAGCCTTCCGCCAGCATATCAGGCCCACCAATACCCACAAATCGAGCATGCGGCATGCGTTGTTTGAGGGCGCTAACCAGACCAGCCCCCAAAATATCGCCGGAAGCTTCGCCGGCAACAATGGCAATCGTAACGGGTTTTGTCATCCAGAATATCCCTGCAGGTCAGAGAACCTTAGCGGGTAATCCCCCGGGTGGATGACTGCAACGATTCCACCAGCAGTTGCACCTGGCGGGTTTCCGCCGCCATACCCTGAAGGACTTCAACCGCCTGGGAGGTTTTCAATCCCTGACGGTAAATCACCTTATAAGCCTGACGCAGGCTGCGGATGACCTCATCACTCCAACCCCGACGTCGCATACCCTCGAAGTTCATACCATGGGCTTCAGCCGGATTACCACTGACCATGATAAAGGCGGGAACATCTTTGAAAATGGCACTGTGGGCAGCACTCATGCTGTAGGCGCCAATCTGGCAGAACTGGTGCACAGTGGTCAGACCACCGAGAATAACACCATCACCGACAGTGACATGACCGGCAATAGCCGTGTTGTTAGCAAAGATACAGTTATCACCCACCATGCAGTCATGGGCGACATGCACATAAGCCATGAGCAAATTATTGCTGCCGATTTTCGTCAGGCTTTGATCCTGCACTGTACCGCGGTGAATCGTGCAACCTTCACGAATGACGTTGTTATCACCGATTTCAAGCCGAGTGGGTTCACCGGCGTACTTCTTGTCCTGGCAATCTTCGCCGACAGATGCAAACTGAAAAATCGTATTGTTTTTGCCGATGCGTGTCGGGCCCTTGATCACTGCATGGGAGTGAATCTTTGTACCAGCCCCGATTTCGACATCAGGACCGATAACGGTGAACGGCCCAACTTCAACATCACGGTCCAGCTGCGCGGACGGGTGAATAATTGCACGGGAGTCGATCAAGTTCAGATATCCTTTTTCGCACAGGTAATAACAGCAGAACTTGCCATTTTACCATCAACCAGTGCTTTACAGGAAAATTTCCAGATATCTCTTTTACATCCCATGTATTCGGCAACCAATTGCAACCGGTCACCCGGCACGACCGGCTGACGAAAACGGACTTTATCGGCCGCTGCAAAATAATAGACAGAGTTTTCCCCGCCAGTCTTACCCGCCATGGTGAACCCCAACAGACCCGCCGCCTGCGCCATGGCCTCAATAATCAGCACACCGGGCATCACGGGATGGCCGGGAAAATGGCCATTGAAAAACTCTTCATTCGCCGTGACATTTTTGTAGCAATCGATGGTGTTCTTTTCCAGGTCAATATCGACAACCCTGTCAACCAGCAAAAAGGGGTAACGCTGGGGCAAGAGCGCCTTGATCTCATCTATACGCATCATGTGCGAACCATTTCTCCGAAGAAGCCGATAATCACCGTGCAGAACGTTTGGCTTGCAACCAGCAACGGATGCCGATCAGGGAAGGAACCGGGAAATAACCCGGTACCTTTCCAGGCATCGGGCTTCATGCACTTCAATCCAGTTTTTTCTCAAGTTCCTTGAGACGTCTGGCCATATCATCCAACTGGCGGAAGCGTACTGTATTCTTGCGCCATTCACGCACCGGCATACAACCGACAGAACCTGAAGAATACTGTCCGGGCTTCAGGATGGATTTGGTGACCATCGCCATGCCCGCCAGGTGTACGCCATCGGCAATTTCCAGATGACCCGCAATGCCACAACCGCCCGCAATAATACAGTTGCGACCGATCTTGGTACTGCCGGAAATACCCGTACAGCCGGCAATCGCCGTCTTATCCCCAATGACCACATTATGGGCAACATGTACATGGTTATCGATAATCACACCATGACCAATTACCGTATCCGCCAGCGCACCACGATCAATGGCTGAATTGGCGCCAATCTCAACATCATCGCCGACAACAACACCACCCAGCTGTGCAATCTTGACCCAGCCCTGGCCATCATGGGCAAAACCAAAGCCATCCGAACCCAGCACGGCACCGCTGTGCAGTATACAGCGGTCACCCACAACAACACCGTGACAAATGGTAACGTTAGGATTTAGAAGCGTATCCTTCCCGATCATACTGTTACGACCGATGACAGAACCGGCGCCAATCCGGGCACCGGCAGCCACCGACGCCCCGGCCTCAATCGTCACCTGCGGCCCAATACTGGCCTCAGGGCTGACCACGGCCGTTTCATCAATCCAGGCCGTCGGATGAACAACATACTCGACCGGCTCAGGTTCAAACAGGCGAGAGACACGGGCATACCCCAGGTAAGGGTTCTTCATGACCAGTGCATTAACTTCATACTTCTCCGCCATTTCCGGACTCAAGAGCACAGCAGACGCTTCCGTATCTGACAGAAACTTCTCATAGGCCGGATTGGAGAGAAAGGTGAGCGCACCCTTGCCCGCCTCCTGAAGCGTTGCAAGTCGATGGATCACAATGGTGCTATCACCCTGAATATCCGCACAGAGAAACTCTGCCAGTTCGGCCAGGGTGAAGTGTTTTTCGGCTTTCATCACAGGGAGTACTACTTTCCGTCTGCTTACTTCTGTTTGGCGGTCAGCCGGTTCAGTTTGTCGATAACCTTGCGAGTCACGTCATTTTCCGGCTTAACAAAGCGTGCGGCAGCACGCTCAATGACGACATCATAGCCTTCGCTTTTGGCAACGGCCTGAATTGCCTCTTCCAGTTGCGGCTGCAATTTGGCGAGTTCTTTCTGGTCAGCTTCATTCTTTTCGACCTGAAGTTGACGTGCCTGATATTCCCAGTCTTCCTTCTTGCGACGCATTTCCATCTGCAGCTTGGTGCGCTCAGCCTCACTCATCATTGGGCCTTCCTTTTCAAGCTTGCCCATCAGCGTTTTGTACTGTGATTCAAGCCCTTTCAGCTTATTGATCTGTTCTCCAAACTGCTGCTCGGATACCTTGGCATATTGCTTGGCCGCAGCAGATTCCAGCAGCGCCATCTGAGAGTTGACCACCGCAACACGGTTAGGGGCGGCCGCCTGCGACAATGGGGCAACCAGAATCATGGCCAGCAGGGCGAATTTGATACTGCGCAACATTGAAACTCCTGTTATTACCTGGTTCGATCGATTCATCCCTGCCGACAGACAACTTCAGTGCTCCAGCAAACGGGGTGAAACAACACGCAAAAGGCAAGGCTACTGCCTTGCCTCGAAAAAGTCATCAGGAACTGAAGATCAGTTCACATCAAAACTTTGTTAGAACGGTGCTCCCAGAGAGAACTGGAAGACCTGGGTTTCGTCGTCATCCTTATTATTCAGCGCTTTCGCCAGACTGAAGGTCAACGGCCCCAGCGGTGTAATCCAGGTCAGTCCCACACCGGCGCTATAACGCAGGTCGCCAACATCAGGCTTGGAACACATTTTGACCTGATCCTTACCATTACTGTCTTTTGCGGTACTGCAGTCCGTATCAAAGACGTTACCGGCATCCAGGAACAGGACGGTGCGCATTGAGCGCTGATCCTTAACAAACGGTAGCGGGAACAGCAGCTCAACACCACCTTCCACCATAACGTTACCACCGATCGGATCATAATCACCATCAGACTGCAGTGCCCGTGGACCCAGCGTATTGTCCTTGTAACCACGGATTGAGCCGAAACCGCCGCCATAGAAGTTCTCATAGAACGGCAGCTTACTGGTAGAACCATACGCGCCACCATAACCCAGACGGGTATGGAAACGTACGGAATAATCAGACGCCAGCGGGAAGAAATACTGACCACGGTAATGCAGCTTGTAGAAGTGAAGATCACTGCCTGGCAGCGCGACTTCCATGGATACGCCCTGGGAGTAACCTTTAGTCGGCAGCAGACCGTGGTTCAAGGTCGATTCAGACCAGCCAATCGTACCCTTGAAGTTGGTAAATTTATCACCCTCATCCTTCAGGAAGTGAGAGACAATCCACGCAGGATCATTCCCCTCCTTGATGGTGGAACTTTCAATACCCACACCAAAGTTGAGACTGGAGGTTTCGGATATCGGATAACCAAAGGTCATATCCGCACCCATGGTATCCACGTTATAGTTGGTCACATCCGTCTCGTCGTAGTCCGTCTCACTGTAGTAGACGTTGTAACCACGACTTACACCGTCCACGGTGTAGAAGGGATCTGTGAAACCAAAGCTATAGAGTTTACGGTATTTGCTGGTATTGGCAGACAGCGATACACGGTTACCGGTACCCAGGAAATTGCTCTGACTGATAGAACCACCCAGGATCAAACCATCACCCTGAGAGAAACCGATACTGGCGGTAATTGCGCCGGAAGGTTGTTCTTCAACGGTATAGTTGACATCCACCTGGTCACTGGTGCCAGGGACCGGTGTCGTTTCACTGGTGACTTCCTTGAAATAACCCAGTCGATTCAAACGAACCTTGGACTGCTCAATCTTGTAAGTGGAAGCCGCTGCACCTTCCATCTGACGCATTTCACGACGCAGCACTTCATCTTCAGTCTTGGTATTGCCCTGGAAGTTAATGCGACGCACATAGGTACGACGACCGGGCTCAACAAAGAAGGTAATATCAACGGTATGGTCTTCTTCGTTGGTTTGAGGAATACCTGTCACGTTGGCAAAGGCATAACCCTCACTGCCCAGACGACGGGTAATCAGATCTTCCGTTGTCGTGATCCGCTTGCGGGAGAATGTCTGCCCATCTTTTACGAGCAGTAGCGCTTTGACCTGCTCTTCCGGCACAACCAGATCACCGGCCAGCTTGACATTCTTCACGCTGTATTTCTGACCTTCATCCACATTCACGGTGATGTAGACACTTTCCTTGTCTGGCGTGATGGAAACCTGGGTCGAATTGATATTGAAATTGATATAACCGCGATCCAGGTACCAGGAGCGTAACCTTTCAAGGTCACCCGAGAGTTTTTCGCGGGAATACTTGTCATCGTTGGAGTAGAAAGAGAGCCAGCCAGAGGGTTTCAGCTCAAACAGCTCCAGCAGCTCCTCACTGTTGAACACTTTGTTGCCAACAATGTTGACATGCTGAATGGTGGAAACCTTACCTTCCTTGATATCGATGGTAATCGCCACCCGGTTTCTCGGCTGGGGTTCAACATTAGCCTTGATACTGGCACCGTAGCGACCCTGGGCGACGTACTGACGCTCCAGCTCCATCCGAATCGCTTCCAGCGTTGCCTGCTGGAAAATCTCGCCATCCGCCAGACCGGCCTGCTTCAGGCCTTTCTTCAGGTCTTCGGTTTTGATGGCCTTGTTGCCTTCAATCTTTATCTCACTGATGGAGGGGCGTTCCACCACAGTGACGACCAGTACGTTGCCGTCACGCCCCATCTGGATATCCTGAAAATATCCAGTCTTAAACAAGGCTCGTACAGCGTCAGCCAGTTCCGGGTTATCAACATCATCACCAATAGCTACAGGCAATGCATTGAACACCGTTCCCGCCGAAATACGCTGCAACCCGTCCAGGCGGATGTCATTGATGACAAAGGCATTCGCCTGTCCGGCCACGAGCGCACCGGCAACAAAAGGCAGCAATAATCGATTCATGGAATCCGTTCTTCCAGAAATTGGTCGTAAAGCCAAAAGATAAACTGATACCGCACCGGGACTCCCCCTTCGGTTACAGTCGGCTCAAATCATTATACAGGGCGACAAACATGAGTCCGAGAATCAACGTCATGCCAATACGCACCCCGATCATCTGTATTTTCTCCGACACCGGCCGGCCTTTCACCAGCTCCACCAGATAATACAGCAAGTGCCCCCCGTCCAGCACAGGGATAGGCAACAGGTTCAAAACACCTAAACTAATACTCAGCATAGCAAGGAAGTTCAGAAAACTTTCAAGACCGGATTTAAATGAGGCACCGGCCACCTTCGCTATGGTAATCGGGCCACTGAGATGCTCAACCGACACCAGCCCAATCACCATCTTGCGGATGGAGTCCAGTGTCAGTGTTGTCAACGACCAGGTGTCCTGAAGCGCAACCCCTAAAGCCATGACCGGACCATAGCTGATGTCACGCAGACGATCAGCGGGCCATTCGAAGGGTTTTGCGCCGGCACCAATGTACCCAATTTTCTGGCCATCGGCTAACGTTTTCTCACCCGGCACCAGGGTTAGTGAACGACTACTGCCGTCTCTATCAATCTCGACCTGTATTGGTTGACCGGCATTGTCACGAACAATATCCACCCAACCCTGCCAGCTGGAAACCTGCTCACCATTGGCGGACAACACAACATCCCCACTCAACAATCCGGCCTTTTCAGCCGCACCGCCTTCCAGAACCTGCCCGATCGCTGCTGGCACTTCGGGACGCCATGGCTGAACACCCAGAGACCGCAGCGGATCCGGATTTTCTTCACCGGCAAGCCAGTTATTGAGATGAATATCTGAATATTGCGTATCGGCACCTTTCTCATCAAAAGGCTTGGTGCCTATCACAACCGTGGCGGTTTCCCCCAGTGGTGCCAGCAACGCCATATTGATGGCATGCCAGGATGGCGTATTCCGACCATCCACAGTGACCACTTCAGACCCGGGATTTACCCCCGCGACAGCAGCCGGCGATTCAGGCACAACGTCACCGATCACCGGTATGACCGTTTTGACGCCCACCAGATACATCAACCAAAGTGCAACAATCGCAAGCAGAAAGTTGGCAATCGGTCCGGCCGCGACAACCGCGATACGGGCATACACCGACTTATTATTAAACGCCTGATCTTTCTCCTCATCCGCCACCGGCCCTTCACGCTCATCCAGCATTTTCACGTAGCCGCCGAGCGGAATCATGGCGATGGCGAATTCTGTGCCATGCCTGTCATACCAGGTGAAGAGAGGTTTACCAAATCCAATACAAAAACGAAGTACCCTGACACCACAACGACGAGCAACCCAGAAATGCCCATACTCATGGATACTGACCAGCAGGCCAAGGGTGACGATAAACGCCAGAATTGTCTGCAATGTTCCCATAGTCCCGTCGGCTTTCCTGCATTTACCCCAAGAGGCTTAAACGATAAAGTGACTGATTTTACAACATTTTGCGCAATCCTCGCATAGTGTCGGAGGGATTCGCAAATACAAAAGCGCTCACTAACCTCAGGCTTAGCCGTCTGTAATGCCATCTCCCGGTTTTAATGGCGCATTTACCTTAATAAAGCACTCCGCAACAGGAACCACCATTTTAAGTACTGTATGGACAGAAATTTCGACGGCATCGCGAATCGCTTCCGCCAGCAGATCTACGGCACCCTGAAAGGGCAACTCCGACTGGAAATCCTTCAGGAAGACCTCGTCACTCACATCCCCGCCCTGCTTGGCAGTGATCGCAAGCTCACCATCCTCGATGCGGGCGGCGGCATCGGCCAGTATTCCGCCATGCTCGCCGCACAGGGGCACCGGATCATCCTATGCGATATTTCAGCCGACATGCTGGCGCTGGCCAGAGAAGAATATGCCAGAATCGCGCCCGATGCTGATATCCGGCTTATTCACTGCCCTATTCAGTCATTACAGGAACATCTGGACGAGCCTGTCGACCTTGTCCTGCTCCATGCCGTGCTTGAGTGGTTGAAAGATCCTCGCGAGGTACTGAACAGTCTGCCCACACTGACACGTCCGGGTGGCTGGCTTTCCATCCTGTTCTACAACAAAAATGCTCTGGTCTGGCGCCACCTGATGAACCGGAATTTCAAGCTGGCCTACCATGACAACTTTGAAAACCGGAAAAACCCACTAACACCGGCATGGCCGCTAGATCCTGCCGATGTCCATGAATGGCTAAACACTCTGGGACTCTCCATCAACGCCTGGTCAGGCATTCGCGCCATACACGACCATATGCCAAAACCGGTTCGCGACATGACACCCGCAGAAGACATGCTTCAGGTTGAAAAACACTTCGGACGCAAACCGCCTTATCGGGATCTCGCCCGCTATGTGCATATGCTCTGCCAAAAGCCCGTATAAAACAAAAGCCGGCATTCACCGGCTTTCATCTGGTGATAATATCAAGCGTCCGCAATCACCACCGTCCGCAGAGGTGCAGGGTATCCTTCTACCGTTTTTCCAGGGTTGTCAGGATCCAGAAAGTCGGCAAGTGAATTGAATGTCATCCATTCCGTCTGACGCTGCTCTTCTGTTGTGGTAGCCGCCATATCGACCACACGGGCATTTCGAAAGCCCGCACGCCGCAACCACAACAGCAGCGTATCCGGTGACGGCAAGAACCAGACATTACGCATCATGGCGTAACGATCTTCCGGCATCAGCACCTGCCCCAGCGCCCCATCAACAACCAGTGTTTCAAGCACAAGCTCACCACCGGCGCGCAAGGCACCTTTCAACTCAAGCAGATGATCAATGGGTGAACGACGGTGGTATAACACCCCCATAGAGAAAACCGTATCAAAAGCTTTCAGGCTTTCAGGAACATCTTCCATCTTTAACGGCAGAAGATGTACAGGCAGCGTTTTGCCGGCATAACGCTTAAACGCCTCAAACTGAACCAGAAACAGGCGGGACGGATCTACCCCGATCACCTGTCGGGCACCCGCACCCAACATGCGCCAGCAGTGATAACCAGAACCACATCCGACATCCAGCACCAGCCGCCCATTAAGCGACGACAGGTGAGGCGCAACACGCTCCCATTTCCAGTCAGAGCGCCATTCGGTATCAATATGTTCGCCAAAGAAATCAAACGGCCCTTTGCGCCAGGGGCTCAGCGCTTTTAACTCGCGGTGGAGATCATGCCTAACCTCATCAGGCAAACACTCATGAGACTCGACACCGACCGCAGACACATCCAGGTTCACCGTTTTGACAGGAATATCTGGCAACCGCTTCAAGGCCGCCAACCAGCGATCCAGATCACCATGAGGATTATCAACAAGAACATGCTGCAGTTGCTGCGGCAACACATCCAACCAGCGTTGCAGCGAGCGGTTATCCATTAACGGATACAAATCACCAAAAAAATCCAGAGGATTCGGCAAACTACGATTATCGCTTACAGGCATAATTATTTGATAGCCAGCAGTGAGCAGAAATTAAAGCACTGATACCAGAGCACGACTCGACTAAACCCGGCAGCCAACAAGCGCTCGCGATGCTGACCCAGGGTTTCCGGAACCAGATAATCTTCCAGCGCCGTGCGCTTCTGACTGATCTCAAGGTCTGAATACCCATTGGCTCGTTTAAAGTCATAATGGAGCTCTTCCAAAACGGACTGCTCACCGTCCTCAAACACCAGTTTTTCAGAAAGAATCAATACGCCCCCGGGATTCAAACCATCAGCAATCTGGCTTAACAGCGCCAACCGATCCTCAAGCGGAATAAACTGCAGGGTGAAGTTAAGCGTAACAACAGATGCATTGGCCACAGGCACACTACGGATATCATCCAGCAGCAAATCAACAGGAACACTGCTGCTATCCGCATCAATATATTTGCGGCAACGTTCAAGCATGGCATCAGAATTATCAACACCAACAATTCGGCATCCCGGTTGATCTACACCATGCCGCATGGCCAGCGTAGAAGCCCCAAGTGAGCAGCCCAGGTCGTAAAGCTCGGTATGCGGTTGCGCATACTGTGACGCGATAATGCCAATCATGGGAATGATCGTGGTATACCCGGGCACAGACCGGCGGATCATGTCGGGAAAAACCCGGGCAACGGCATCATCAAACGCAAAACCCGACACCTCAGCATGGGGTTCTGCATAAATACGATCGAGTAGATTATTCATGCGTATTCAGGAATTTGCTGTGCTGAAATACCAGCTGTCACTCCGGGCAGACTGAACCAGCAACCTAATAGAAAAGCAGGCATGCTAGCCTGATCAAACAAAATCACCAGTGGCAATTATCACGATGCGTCACGTGCAAGTACAAATCGTTACGTCGCGAAGCAATGCTTACCCCTGAAACAAAAAAGTGCCAACACCTGTTGACACCGTTTTCAAATCTGAAAAAACAACGCTTCAGGTTGCCATCGCCAGGAACCAGAAAACGGCAAAGACCGGTACAGCAGCCGTCAGACTATCAATGCGATCCATGACACCACCATGCCCCGGCAGCAGCTGACTACTGTCTTTCAAGCCGGCTTCACGCTTGAACATGCTTTCAAGCAAATCACCCAGCACAGACACCATGGTAACCACCAGTGTAATGGCGACCAGTCCAAGACACTCAAACCAACTCAGCTGCTGGTACCAACCAACAAGAAGGGCGATCAGTGACGTCATAAACAAGCCACCAAAGACACCCTCCCAGGTTTTACCTGGACTCAGGCTGGGGGCCAGCTTACGCCGTCCGAAGGCTCTACCGGCAAAATATGCGCCTACATCCGCAGCCCAAACCAACACAAACACATACAGAATCAGCAGATTTCCCTGCGGCTGCCCCTTGAGATACACAAGACCGCCCCATGCAGGCAGGAGAACCAGCCACCCCATCAACAACCGAATCATCTGATTCTGCCACACAGGCCTTGAATCGGGATAACTGATCACCAGCATCAACGCCATCAGCCACCAGGTAAGGCCGGCCCCCAGCAAAAATCCGGAAGATGCCAGAGAAAGAAGAAAAATCATAATGCCTGTCAGCGCTGCATAGCCCACCCGCACCATCTGGTGAGCAAATCCGGACAAGCCAGCCCACTCCCAGGCAGCCAAGACGATAACGACCGCAATAAACACCGAAAATGGCGCCAACGGCAACAGAAAAACCCCACCCAATGCCACTGGCAACAAAGCCAGCGCTGTTATTATTCGTTGTTTCAGCACGTTGACTCTGCCTCTAGCTGCTCACTGGTTTTGCCATAACGACGCTGTCGCTGACTGTAATCCACTATCGCCCGATGGAATTCTTCAGGACCAAAATCAGGCCATAGCAGATCGGAGAAATAGAGTTCGGAATAGGCACACTGCCACAGCAGGAAATTACTGATACGGTGTTCACCGCTGGTTCTGATCAGCAGGTCTGGCGGCGGCAACTCACCCGTCGACAGGGCAGCTTCAAAACGATCCACTGTGATCGCTTCCGGCTCCAGCGCTCCCCGCTGTACCTCTGACGCCAGCTTCTGCGCAGCCTGAACGATATCCCACTGCCCACCATAACTGGCCGCAATCACCAAGGTAACACGCGCATTTTCAGCCGTCAGCGCTTCCGCTTCACGAATACGCTGCTGGATAGCTGGACTGAAGGAACTGACATCGCCAATCACTTTCAACCGGATATGATGCCGGTGCAATTTGCGCACTTCACGCTGAAGCGCCCGAAGAAACAGATCCATCAAAGCACCGACCTCGTCTGCCGGTCGCTTCCAGTTCTCGCTGGAAAAGGCAAACAGGGTCAACACACGAATACCATACTCACCACAGGCTTCAATCACCTTGCGCACCGCCTCAACGCCCGCGCGATGCCCGGCAACACCCGGCAAATGCCGTTTCTTGGCCCAGCGGTTATTGCCATCCATGATAATCGCGACATGACGGGGAATACGGTCGGCAGGAATATCGGTGCCAGATACCGTGAAGGAAGGGGAAGCAGGTGGTTCAGCCATGACTTATTTCGGGGTTACCTCACACTATCCGGGCAACGCGCCCGGCAAACAACAACCCGGGCAAAGCCCGGGTTTCGTCTGATCAGATTGCCATCAGATCCTTTTCTTTGACCGCCAGCGCTTCATCAACGGCAGCGATGTACTTGTCAGTAATCTTCTGCACATCGTCCTGCGCACGACGCTCTTCGTCTTCGCTGATCTCTTTTTCCTTTTCCAGCTCTTTGAAGTCAGACAGCACATCACGACGGATATTACGGATCGCTACACGGGCCTGCTCTGCTTCATGACGCGCCTGTTTGGTGTAACCTTTACGGGTTTCTTCCGTCAGTGGCGGCAGCGGTACACGAATCACTTCACCGGCTGTGGAAGGATTCAGACCAAGGTCAGACCTAAGGATGGCTTTCTCGATTTCCGGCACCATGCTCTTTTCCCAGACACGAATCGCCAGGGTGCGTCCATCTTCAGCCGTTACGTTGGCCACCTGGTTCAACGGGGATTCAGAGCCATAGTAGGATACCCGTACACCTTCCAGCAGGCTCGGATGCGCCCGACCAGTACGGATTTTGGCAAATGCATGGGTCAGCGCTTCCACGCTCTTCTGCATTCTGGATTCAGCATCACTCTTCAGTTCGTCAATCATGCGTCACTCCCGCAAACCAGGGTTCCTTCGTCGCCACCGACGACAACATTCAACAGGGCACCGGTCTTGTTCATGTTAAACACACGCACCGGCATCTGGTGGTCGCGCACCAGGCAGATAGCGGTCAGGTCCATCACCCCGAGCTTACGATCCAGTACATCGTCATAGGTCAGACGATCAAACTTGATCGCGTCAGGATTCTTGACCGGATCCTGATCGTAAACGCCATCCACCTTGGTGGCCTTCAGCACCAGGTCAGCGTCTACTTCAATACCTCGCAGACAGGCAGCGGAATCCGTGGTGAAAAAAGGATTCCCGGTGCCTGCGGAGAAAATCACGACATCACCCGAATTCAGATAACGCAGTGCACGGCGGCGATCATAATGCTCCACTACGCCACTCATCGGAATAGCAGACATCACACGGGTATTAATATTGGAACGCTCCAGCGCATCACGCATGGCCAGTGCATTCATGACTGTGGCCAGCATACCCATATGGTCACCGGTGACACGTTCCATGCCAGCTGCACTCAACGCCGCCCCACGAAACAGGTTACCACCACCGATCACCAGGCCCACCTGAACACCAATACCGACCAACTGGCCGATTTCAAGCGCCATCCGATCCAACACCTTGGGATCAATACCGAACTCTTCACTCCCCATCAGCGCTTCACCACTGAGCTTGAGGAGGATTCGATGATATTTAGGCTGGCGATCTGTTCCGGGCATGTCTGCTCTCCGTCAACGGGCTTGGCCATGAACAGGATGAACAGCGATACCAATCCTGCCATGCCCATGGCTGTTTTTTGATGATACCAATACCACTGACCAACGACTGCCATTATCTGCAATCAACCAGCGATTGGTCACTGGTATTAGCCATCAAATAATAACAGGGGCGACAAAATCTTTGTCGCCCCCTGCATCAGTATGCCTTACAGGCCTGCCTGAGCACGAACCTCAGCAGCGAAGTCAACCACTTCCTTCTCGATGCCTTCACCCACTTCAAAGCGGATGAAGCTCTTGACAGTGGCACCAGCTTCTGCAGCCAGCTTGCCAACAGTCATGTCAGGGTTCTTGACGAAAGGCTGTTCAACCAGGCTGTTTTCAGCCAGGAACTTGTTCACACGGCCAACGATCATCTTTTCAACGATCTCGGCAGGCTTGCCGCTTTCCAGCGCCTGAGCACGGAAGATTTCCTTCTCTTTCTCAACCAGATCAGCCGGCATGTCGTCCTTGCTGACAACCTGAGGATTCACAGCAGCCACGTGCATGGCGATGTCCTTGGCCAGCTCAGCGTTACCGCCTTCCAGGCTGACCAGAACCGCGATACGGCTGTTACCGTGAACGTAGCTGCCAACAACATCGCCTTCCAGGGCAGCGGCACGACGAACACTGATGTTCTCACCGATTTTCTGAACCAGCGCCAGGCGGGCCGTTTCCAGATCACCGTCCATCAGGGCAGGGATATCGGTCTGCTTGGTTTCAAAGGCACGCTCAACGACAGTGTTAACATAACCCAGGAAGTTATCGTCGCGGGCAACAAAGTCAGTTTCACTGTTGACTTCCACCAGCATGCCGAACTTGGCATCGTCAGCCACTTTAACGGCAACCACACCTTCAGCAGCGGTACGACCGGCTTTCTTGGCAGCCTTGGCCTGACCAGACTTGCGCAGCTCTTCGATCGCTTTTTCGATGTCGCCGTCAACCTCAACCAGGGCCTTCTTGCATTCCATCATGCCAAGACCGGTACGCTCACGCAGCTCTTTTACCAGTGCAGCAGTAATTGCCATTTTCGTATCCTCTAAACCTTGATTATGCTGCTGTCTTTCCAGCGTCTTCTCATGGAGAGAAAGCAACAATCACGAAAGAATTTTTTTCGCCCGGAGCCAGGAACCGCCGCTGCAACGACAGCAATAATAGTCTGACCCCTATGGCAAAAAAGGGGGCAAGGCCCCCTTTTTCTGAACAGGACGATTACTCCGCGGAGTCTTCGCTGTTCTCTTCACTCTCTTCAGCCGCTTCTGCCTTTTCAGCAGCCGCTTCTTCAACGACTGCACCGGCAGCAGCACGACCTTCCAGAATCGCGTCAGCAGCAGATTCAACGTACAGCTGAATTGCGCGGATCGCGTCATCGTTACCGGGGATAACGATGTCTACGCCGTCCGGGTTGCTGTTGGTATCAACGATACCGATAACAGGGATGCCCAGCTTGTTAGCTTCCTGGATGGCAATCTTTTCGTGATCCACGTCGATGACGAAGATCGCGTCAGGCAGGCCACCCATGTCCTTGATACCACCCAGGCTGCGATCCAGCTTTTCCAGATCACGGGTACGCATCAGGGCTTCTTTCTTGGTCAACTTCTCGAAAGTGCCGTCTTCAGCCTGGGCTTCCAGTTCACGCAGACGACGTACAGACTGACGAATAGTCTTGTAGTTGGTCAGCATGCCGCCCAGCCAGCGGTGATTAACATAAGGCATGCCGCAACGCTGCGCGTTTTCACGGACGATCTTGCTCGCTGCACGCTTGGTGCCGACGAACAGAACCTTGTTCTTGCCTTCAGCCAGCTTCTTGATCAGACCCAGCGCCTGATTGAACGCCGGCAGGGTGTGTTCCAGGTTGATAATGTGAATGCGGTTACGGGCGCCGAAGATGAACTTTCGCATCTTGGGGTTCCAGTAACGGGTCTGGTGACCGAAATGGACACCGGCCTTCAGCATGTCACGCATGGACACTTGAGCCATGTAAAACTCCTTAAAAGGGTTATGCCTCCATACACCCCATGATTCGACCCTTTTTAAGCGGGCACCCAGGAACCATGTGTCGGTGCATGTGTGGTTTTAAGTCATAAGAATACTTGCGGCGGTCGCCACAAGCGCGCATTTATACCATAACCACACAGGCATGCACAGCCCCGAAAAACGGATTCCCTGCGAAAAGAATCCCTTTACGGGAAGAGTTTTACCACCTCAACATCAGGAAACACCTGCCTGATGCTGTCTTCGACCGGCGACTCAAATAAAAGTTTCACATTAGGCCCGGCATCCATAGTGAGATAGACCGGCACCCCGTCTTTCCGCAGCTGCCAGACCTTCTGCATGACAGCGACAGATTCAGGCTCCCAGTACAACAGCGGCGGCCAGGAGGCAATCATCGTGGCATGCATGGTCATGGCATTGTGCTCAGCAGTGACACCCAAAAGTTCAAAGTCACGATCGACAATAGCCTGCTCCAGTATCGCTATATCCGCTTCAGCCTGGGCAGGCCAGGCCGAATAGAGCGGCGTCGTCTCCACTGTTCGCGCCATTCCTTCCCGTGAACCGACTTTTTTCGCCGCCCCCGTCAAGGTCAGCACCCCAAGACGCAAACCCGGCCAAACCTGAGACAATGGCGCCGCACAGGAATCCATGCCATCAACAGCTTCGCCTTTATGCCAACGCACAAATCCATCAAACACAGACCGACAGGCACTACCACTCCCCACTCTAGCCAGAATGGAAAGCGCCTTACCATCAAGATTGAAGCCTTGCACACCTGCCGTTGCCCGAGTCAGCGCTGCAAAGCCGGACGCCGACGAGGCAAGACCTGCCGCCGTCGCGATGTTATTAACGGTATCAATTCGGAAGCGATCTCCCCGATCCAGACGAAACAGATTCAGATGTGCGACCACTTTCTGATAAAAACCATCTGCCTCAGACACCGGCTGATCATTTAAAAAAACAATATCTTTTGACTCACCCTGCAACCGGGTCACCCGGGTACGTGTTCCCTTATCAGGCAAAGCAACTGACAGACTGTCATTAACCGGCAGATTCAGGGCAGCATCGCGCTTCCCCCAATATTTGCACAGCGCAATATTGACCGGTGCCCATGCCTCGAAAACATCGACAGGACGGTATTCACAATCACCCAGAAGACTTCGGGCAACATCAACGCGGGAAAACGTCAACGGACACTCCAACAGGGGAAACAGAAACAGGAATACGCTCGAATCCAGATAACCCGGCACCGGCATCACCCAGCGCACAGACACAATCACCCAGCCCCGAACCGGAAATTTTGGCGCCCATCACACCCGGCAAGGCACGCAAACCATAGACAATGGCAGACAGCACTGCATCATTCACATTAAGAGCATCCATCAACCCTTGATAGACATTCATGCACCGACCGAGCTGCGACAAATCATCAGCCTTGATCGCTGTTATTGCCTCTCGACTCACGTCCCCCATTAACCGGTAAAGCGCATCCACGACTCCAGGCACTCGCACACTCTCTTCTGCAACTCTCGCCAACACATCAGTCGTTGGCGTTTTATAGCCCGCGTAATAAAGATCGATAGGCAATTCAGACGATAAACGCCGAACTTGCAAAGTATCAGCATCAAAGGCAATCACACCGCCGTAGACACTGGCTGCCAGATCAGTACCAGACCCTCGCCCCTGAACAGCGCGAACAACCTCAACACTTGACCGAAGAATTTCCTGCTGATCAAGCGGCAAACCACAAACGGCTCGCAGGGCAGAAACCAGCGCAACCGTTACTGCAGCAGAGGAACCCAAGCCAACGGTATGAGAAAACTCAGAAGCAATACTAATTTTCAGACCACACGCTAACGTCTCCCGCCAGCGCCGGAGAATCTCTACAAGAAAACGATGGGAAATAGATTCCTGAAGGTTATCAAGATGGGAACAATAAGGACCAAGCGCAGACTCAACAACAATGTCCCGGCTCGTCAGCAGCTCGACCTGAACACGCATATAGCGATCAACAGCACAGGCAACAGCTGGCTGGGAATACAAAACAGAATGCTCTCCCAGCAGCATAATACTGCCGGGCACCGATACATGAACCACCTGACCGGTATTAATGACAGAGTCTGGCACCGAGAGGATCCGCCTGCAGCCTGGCAACAGAGAAACCGTATTCATGACAGAGACTCTCTACCGGCTCATCACTCTGAACCAGCACAAAGCCGGCCTTTTCACCATGCACGGCACCGGCACCACTGATTTTGCCGGCAGCGCCATAGTGAGATTTCAGATCGCTGATAAATCGCTGCACCGTGTCAGGCACTACGCCAATATCCACCAGCAATTGATGATTACGTTTGACATACTCACGCAACGCCCGCGTATCACGACAGACAAACGCCTGCTCCAGCCCCTGAATAATGGCGGCAAACTCATTCCAGATAGTGCTGGTGCCAAACCGGCGTCGCACCTCGGCCACGCACTGCCCGGTACTGACTTCAGGCTCACCGGTATTGACCAGATACCAGTTCAATTCCGGCAGCTCACTGCTTTGGGTCAACTGGCTATTTTCCACCCGCACTAACCCACCATGAACCGTCACCATGGGATCAATGGTACTGGTACAACCATGCTGGAGTCGTTCGGTATGGCTGGTAAAACGAAACAGGGATTCTTTATCCAGCTGCACACCAAAATAACCCGCCACAGCCACCAGCACTGACGCCACCGTCGCCGCAGAGGAACCCATCCCGGAACGCACCGGAATGGCGGACTTCAGGGAAATATCCAAGCCATGGCCAAAGGGTAATGAATAGCTGTTATACAGGCTGGCAATGGCATACAGGTAAAGCTCACCGGCATGGGGTAAGACCTTATCCACCGTACAGCGGCCGAGAAGGTAATGCTGATACGCTTCATCAATGGTCAGACGAACCTGTTCCAGCTCTGCCAGCGGCAATGAAGCCAGCTTGCCATAGTTGTCCAGATGCAGGTGAATACCCGGCTCATCCAGTCGCTCAACCACGGCATTGGCGTGAATATCTACAGCCACTGCCAGGGCCGGCGAACCATACACCACCGAATGCTCACCCGAAATGATAATTTTGCCCGGAGCAACAGACCTCATCCGCAGACAATCCCGAAAACAGTTTCAACCCACAGCGCCACGCTCCACACAGGAGCCTTCATCCACGCCATTTACAGTGGCTTTACGGCAGCAAAACACTGTAACAACTAAGCGTGCGCATCATAACGCATTCAGCGCACACCTGTCTCTGTATAGATGCGCTTGTGATCATGCAGACCCGCCAGCCGGAAGCGGCCATCGGTCATCTCCGGAAAATCATGCTCACCATCCACACGGGGATATTGATACTCAAAGAGCAGGGCGTATTCGTCATAACTAAGCGCCTGTCGGGATTCCAGCCTGTCCACGTGCGCCTGCCTGCGGCTATAGACCCGGTATCCCGGCTGAACTGTCACGGCAAAGAACTCACCAACACAACCGGAACCATAACTGAAGAGCCCAATGTGCCGGCCAGACAGATCCTCTGGATCATTCTCCAACATGGACAGCAGCCCGATATAGAGGGAAGCCGAATAGCTGTTACCGATTTTGCGGTTATAAATCAGACCGGAGCCAGTCTGCTCTGCAAACAGCTCATCCGACATACTTTCACCACAGGTCACCGCCAGCTTGCGATGCGCCTTCTCACCCATCTTGGCGAAGGGCAGGTGATAGCAGAAGCGGGAAAAGTCAGAAAAAGCCCTGCCACCAGCCTGCTGGTAATGTTTCCAGGACTGACGCAACGCCTTAAGATAAATGATGGTGGAATATTTACCATCTACCAGTGCGGTATCCATGTAGTTGGGCCGCCAGAAATCCATGACATCTTCGCTGTAACAACCACTCTCCGGATGCACTTCAACCAGTCGCGGATTCGCCTTGATCAACAGGGCGACCGCACCACAGCCCTGGGTTGCCTCACCCGGCGTTCCCAAGCCATAGCGTGCGATATCCGAGGCAATGACCAGCACGGATTTCTCCGGTTGTCTTGCCACGAGCGCGCAGGCCATCTGTATGGCTGCAGTCGCACTGTAACAGGCCTGCTTCAACTCCACGACACGACAATTAGGGCCCAATCCCAGCAAACGATGCACATAGACACCGGCCGACTTGGACTGATCAATACCGGTCTCCGTCGCAAACAGCAGGGTGCCGACACTGTCACGATTATCGTCGTCAATCATAGGCCAGGCCGCACTGGCCCCCATCGTCACGATGTCTTCATCGACCGCGGGGATCGCCATCTCCTCCTGCCCCAGCCCGACGCGATACTTGTCGGGATCAACCCCGTAGCGCGTAGCCAGCTCAGCCAGAGGAATATAAAGACTGGACGAATAAAAACTGATGTCATCAATACCGACAGACATGATGCCTCTTGGAAATCCTGAGGTTTTCCTGTCATCACCCTGCACGGTCCGGGGGACGACAGCCTTCTTTCACTCACCTGACTTCTGATCTTTCTGCACGCAACGTGTCAGAAATTTTCATCCAGAATCAGTTGTTCATTGCCGTACAGTGTCTTCACATCCGGCATACCCAGCAGGAACATGGCCGTGGCAAATTCCCGCTTCAGTGTTTCAATCGCAGCAATCACCTGGTCTGCTGATTCCATGGCCGGCTTCAGCAATGGCGCTGCCAGGCCGCACAATCGGGCGCCGAGTATAACAGACTTGACCATATCAACACCGTTTCTTAAACCACCACTGGCGATTAATTCGACACGATCCCGAAATGGCGCTGCCAACTTCAGAGCCTGCGGCGTTGGTATACCCCAGTCCTGAAAACGAAGCCCGAGTGAATCACCGGATGTTCCCGCACGATGATGCTCAATGCGACTCCAGGAGGTGCCGCCCTGCCCGGCCACATCAATACAGGAAATACCCCGAACGGCTGCCGCAGCAATATCTTCCGGCGACATTCCGCACCCAACCTCTTTCAAGATGACAGGACAACCCAGTCGTTCATTAATATCAGCAATTTTGTCCAGCAAACCCGAGAAATTCGTGTCGCCTTCAGGCTGCACCGCTTCCTGCAGCGGATTGAGGTGAAGGTACAGTGCATCCGCATCCAACGCATCTACAACTTCACGACATTCTGCCAGGCCACATCCATAATTGAGCTGCACTGCGCCCAGATTGGCAAACAGCAACGCATCCGGCGCGAACTGGCGCAGTTCAAAACTGGCACGCGCAGCGGGCTGCTCCAGCATCACGCGCTGGGACCCCACTCCCATGGCGACACCTGTCGCCTGCGCCGCAATGGCAAGATTACGGTTAATTTTGCGTACAAGCGCATGATCCCCTCCAGTCATCGAGGAGATCAGCATGGGGAACGACAGGGTCTTGCCGAGGAACTCCACCTGAGTATCGACATCTGCCAGAGCAATTTCCGGCAACCCCCGATGACTGAGGCGGACACGATCAAAATAGCCACCTTCCCGGTCAGTACCGCTATCCTGCTCAATCACACGGATATGTTCGACTTTCCGACTATTAGTCTGCTCACCGGCACCTGACGCGCTGCTATCCGTCATCAACGCTCCAACTTCAAGTGAGATGCCATCAGCTCACCGGGATTGGTCTGAGCCGCCAGCAGAGACAACTCACCGCAGAGTACCGCCGCCGCACAGATAACCGCCAACCTTCGCGCGTTAGCGCCGGGCTCACGATTCTCACGACAACCCAGCAATTCGAGATTGCGCTCAACAAAGTCCAGCCCCTTACCATTTCCGACGGTGCCGACAATCAGGTTTGGCAGGTTAACGGAGAAATAGAGATCCCCTTCCCGCACTTCGGCATGCACAATACCCTGAGAACCTTCTACGATGTTGGCAGCGTCCTGACCAGTCGCCAGATAAAACGCCAGCAACATATTGGCAAAGTGCGCATTGGCACTGCGAATACCACCTGCCAGCATGGTACCCAACAGGTTTTTCTTGATATTCAGATCAACAATTTTTTCGGGCGTCGTCTTTAACCGGCGCTCGCAAAGGTCCCGGGGAATCAGCAGCTCCGCCACCACATTCTTACCCCGACCCAGGATACCGTTGATGGCCGTTGCTTTTTTATCCGTGCAATAGTTGGCGGAAATTGAGCAGTAACGCAGCTCCGGATATTCACCCAGAATCCAGTCCTGCAGTTTTTCAGAAGCCAGCGTCACCATATTGTGACCCGATGCATCACCAGTCAGATACTCAAGGCGGATGTAAAGCAAATTACCGACAATCTGGCTGTGCATATCGATCAACCGCGCATAACGGCTGGATTCACGCACCACCATATTCATCTCGTCCTTGCGGCCCTGCAGGCTGTGCCAGGCCGCCAGCGCCTTCGATGCATCCCCAGCTTCAAGCAGAATAGAACGGGTCATCCGCTCATCAATCACAGTCGCCCGGATACCACCGGCCACACTGGCCACCCGCGCGCCACGACCCACAGAAGGCCATAGCGGCGTTTCATAGGTCGCCAGGGGCAGCATGACGCTGTCATTGACAACATCACCAATAATCGTCACCGGTCCCACGAGCCGCATGGGAACCGGCGCCTGTTGAATCTTGTTATCTGACATATATAACCGGCTGGTATCCTGAAAACAGTCCTGTTACGCACTCCAGGGTCTCTACGCCAGAGGAAACCTCTGCCCACACCACAGGATTGCAAAGGCGGGAATAATACCAGATTCCCCCCAACGTGCGACAGGCTAAGACCGTTTCCCACTATCGCGGGCAGGCGGCCCTTTGCTAGAATGGCGCGATAGGCCTGAACAGAAAGGCGAACGATAAGTAATCACACGGTAATCATGACTGTCATTATCAAAACCCTGGAAGACATCGAGAAAATGCGCGTTGCCGGCCGCCTGGCCGCCGAAGTGCTGGAAATGATCGGTGAATATGTTGTTCCCGGTGTCACCACCGAGGAACTGGATCGCATCTGCCACGACCATATCGTCAACAAGCAGGGCGCGATTCCTGCACCACTGAACTACAAGGGTTTCCCGAAATCCATCTGCACCTCGGTCAACGAGGTCGTCTGTCATGGTATTCCTACCGAGAAAAAACCCCTGAAAAGTGGCGATATCATCAATATTGATATCACCGTCATCAAGGATGGCTACCATGGCGATACCAGCAAGATGTTCCTGGTGGGCGATGTAGCCGAGCATGCACAGCGCCTGGTCACCGTCACCCAGGAATGCATGTATAAAGGCATTGAGCTGGTTCGCCCTGGCACACGCCTTGGCGATATCGGATTTGCCATTGCCCAACATGCCCATGCCAACCACTATTCGGTTGTTGAAGAGTATTGTGGACACGGCATCGGCAAGGGCTTCCATGAAGAGCCTCAGGTTTTGCATTATGGCCAGCAAGGCACAGGCATTGAGCTGGTGGCAGGCATGACATTCACCATCGAACCGATGATCAATGCCGGCAAAAAGCAAACCAAGCTCAAGCCCGACGGCTGGACCGCCGTCACCAGGGATCGCCGTCTTTCTGCCCAGTGGGAACACACCATTCTGGTCACCCAGGATGGCGTAGAAATCCTCACGCTGCGCAATGATGAGCAGATCCCCTTTACCACCAGCACCTTTACCGCTTAACCTTCACCACGATGATGCAATAACACAAACAGGGTCTCCTTGATGAGGCCCTGCTGCTGGCAGCCCGCTGCCGGATATCAGATCCAACGGTGACCAGGATAACCAGAATGAACGCTGTACTCACCGAACAACAGCAGTCAG
The DNA here is from genome assembly GCF_039540975.1 of Kistimonas scapharcae. NCBI lineage: Bacteria > Pseudomonadati > Pseudomonadota > Gammaproteobacteria > Oceanospirillales > Endozoicomonadaceae > Kistimonas > Kistimonas scapharcae. Next base: position 23,504 of record NZ_BAABFL010000481.1, on the reverse strand, counting down.
AACTCTTTGACCGCGGCCAGTTCCGAGCCGAACTCACCCTCTCCAGTACCGCTATTCCGGCTTATAAAAAGTGCCTCAAGCAGGCTGAAATCACCATGAACCAGTGGTTCGACGAGGGCGTACCGATTCAGGCTCTGGTCAGGGGGCGCGCCTGGCTGATTGACCAGGTTCTGTCACTGGCCTGGGAGCACCTGTTTGGCGGCCGTGACGATATTGCGTTGCTGGCAGTCGGCGGTTACGGCCGTGGCGAGCTCCATCCTTTTTCGGATATTGATATCCTGATCCTGCTGCAGCAGGATGACCCCGAGCCTTTCCGGGAAAATATTGAACAGTTTCTGACCCTGTTGTGGGACATCAACCTGCAGGTTGGCTCCAGCGTCCGCTCAGTTGAAGAGTGCGCCCGCCAGGCCAGCACCGACCTGACCATCATTACCAACCTGATGGAATCTCGCACCATCACCGGCCCCGAACCACTCCGCAACCGGATGATGTCCCTAATCAGCACGGACAAAATGTGGCCCAGCCAATCCTATTTGCAAGCCAAATACGAGGAGCAGCGCACCCGACACCGGAAGTTCAACCAGACCGAGTACAACCTGGAACCCAATATCAAGAGTTCACCGGGTGGCCTGCGGGATCTCCACATGCTGGGCTGGATCACCCGGCGCCATTACGGCACAGATCAGCCGGAAGACCTGGTCAAGGTCGGTTTTCTCACCGATACCGAATATGACATGCTACTTCGCTCCCGTGACTTTCTCTGGCAGGTACGCTGGGGGCTGCACCGACTGAGCGGCCGTGCGGAAGACCGCCTGTTGTTTGATTATCAACGCGGATTAGCGGCACACTTTGGCTACCATGACACCAATGGCACCCTGGCCATTGAGCAATTCATGCAAAAATACTTCCGAGCCGTCATGATTCTGGGCGAACTCAAGGATCTCCTGCTCCAGCACTTTGACGATGAAATACTGTCTTCCGACAAGGAAGAAGAGGTCATCCCGCTGAATGAACACTTTCAGGTACGCAACAACTATATAGAAGTCACCAGCGACCAGGTATTTTCCGAGCATCCGTCAGCCATGCTGGAACTGTTCGTTTTAATGACTCGCAATCCGTTCATACTGGGTCCACGCGCCTCAACCATTCGCCTCTTGCGAACTCACAGAAATTTGATCGACGAAAGTTTCCGCAACAACCCTGAAGTGAACCAGCTCTTTATTGAACTGATGCAAGCCCCCTATGCCCTGACAGCCAATCTGCGACGGATGATCCGCTACGGCATTCTAGGCAGTTATCTGCCGGAGTTCAGACGCATCATTGGCCAGATGCAACATGACCTGTTTCACATCTATACCGTCGATGCCCATACGTTATTGCTGATCAAGCATCTTCGCCGTTTCAATTACCAGGAAAGCGAAGAACCTTTCCCGGTGGCCTGCGAAGCCAAACGTCGCATCAACCGTCCTGAATTACTGTACATTGCCGGCCTGTATCATGACATTGCCAAGGGCCGGGGGGGGGATCACTCCGAACTGGGCGCCGAGGATGCCCTGGCCTTTGGCCAACGGCACGGCCTGAGTGAAGCAGACAGTGCCCTGATTGCCTGGCTGGTGCGTAATCATCTGGTGATGTCGACCACGGCACAGCGCAAGGACCTGTCAGACCCGGAAACCATCAACCACTTTGCCCAGCTGGTCGGCGATCGGCGCCATCTGGATTACCTCTACTGCCTGACGGTCGCCGATATCAACGCCACCAACCCCACCTTGTGGAATGGCTGGCGCGCCAGCCTGCTGCGTCAACTGTATCGGGAAACCAGTAGAGCCCTGTTACGCGGCCTGGAAAACCCCATCGACAAACACGAACTGATTGCGGAAACCCAGCATATCGCCCGGGAATTCCTGCGCGAGAACAGCGTGAACGACACCGCCGTGCAGACACTTTGGGACACTCTCGGAGACGATTACTTTCTTAGACACACACCAGAAGAAATCGCCTGGCACACCTCTGGCATTCTGCACCACAGCGACAGCGATACCCCCCTAGTGCTGATCAGGGAAACCACCGAACGCCATTTTGAAGGTGGTACTGCAGTCTTTATCTACGCCAAAGACAGCTCCAACCTGTTTGCAGCCACGGCAGCCGCACTGGATCAACAAAACCTCAGTATCCATGACGCAAGGATCATCACATCCACAGGCGGTTTCAGTCTGGACACCTTTATCGTACTGGAAAGCAATGGGTCACCGATTGGCGATAATCCCGGACGTATTGAGCGCCTGTGCAACCGCTTGAGCAAAATCCTGAGCAACCCCGACTCGTTCCAGGACATCATTCACCGCCGAACGCCCAGGCAATTAAAGCATTTCGCCAAAGCGCCCGAAGTCATTATCAGTCATGATATGCTGAATAATCGCACCGTCGTCGAAGTCTATGCGACTGATCGGCCAGGCCTGCTTGCCATGATGGGGAAAACCTTTTCGGAATTTGCTATCCGTATTCAAAATGCCAAGATCGCCACGCTTGGCGAGAAAGTGGAAGATGTCTTTTTCATTACAGATCGCTCAGGCAATGCTATCAGCGACCAAGACTTATACAGCCGTTTGAAACAAACGCTGTGCATGCGCCTGCAGGACTACGCCAACCAGGACGCACTGGGGCAATAATGTGAACGCAGTGCTGATTGTGCAACAACCAGCACTGCACAGCTTTCTCCGTTATGGCTTCGTTGTCTGGAGAACCAATGGCATTGACCACAAGCACGGCTGTTGCACGGCATCCTTCCCCGCATCTGGACAGAGACACACACCGTCACAGCAAGCAAATAACAGAATCAGCTGACATCCCTGCACCATGCCATCAATACACTCAGGCTGTTCTTTTACACACAGCGTCACTTTACCACCTGATGCCTGAACGGCAAATGCTTCCTGAGAAAAGCCGGCAACCAAATTGTCCATATAGTACAGCGGTTTATCTGATGTCACTGCACTTTCGTCAGCAGGCACTATTGCGGCATTACCTGTCAGCGGCCCCCCTAAAGAACTACCTGGCTGGGCTTCATTAACCTGTGAGTAATTATCGGATATTTTTTCATCCACAATCGCATTTTCATCCGCCATTTCCTGCGGCTCTAATGGAGATTTAATCTGCTCATTATCGGGCATCCCTTCATCATCCGGTTTTAGCTGTGCAGCAACTGACTCATCAACAATTACACTCTCAACAAACTTTTCGACATCAATGTTTGCAGTCTCCTGATGAAGAGGCTCCTGATCCTGGTCGCTAATTGACACCTGATCAGCAGCAATAATTCCCTCTTCAGGTATTGCCTCGTCACCACTTACAACCGCGTATTCAAGGGCTGACTCCTGTTCTTGTTCGGCGGTTGATGCCTCATCAGTAGTAATGACGCTCTTATCAGTCTTTTCTTCTTCACCCTCTACAACCACAAGCCCAGAGGACAATTCCAGGTCTTGTCCAACATCCGCAATAACCTCGTGCATCTCATCAACGGAAAGGTTCTCGCTACCTGCCACCTCCAGATGAGCATCGGAATCGGAGGCCTCAACCTCAAGACTATCTGGCTCTGAAGGGATAGAAACAGATTCAGTGTCCACTTCATTAATCAGATCAATCGATTCATCCTGCCCACCCGTAATCCACTGCGAGAATTGGAAAAAAGGGATATGTTCCGGCGTTCGACCAACCATTTGGAGGAATGTCGTATAAGCCATGAAATCCTGCTCATACTCTTGGGAATCCACAGGACTGTACCCAAGAATCGCATCAATTTGATCGACATTCAGGTTATACAATAAGTCGTTATCAGACGACAAAATCCTGATTGGCAGCGTTGGAAAATAAACAGTGTGCTGCTGATGATTGTGTTGATAGGTTACTGCACCTTCATTAAGCGCTATCCATAAAACCAATGGAAATGACGGCTTAAAATAACTGATTGTTCCATTCGCACTCAGCCATGCCTGTATTTCCACATCGTCTGGTGCACTCTGATAAATGGGATTATATTGGCTGGCATCGTATTTACTATTTAATGACTGCAGTACGTCGATCTGCTTTTTGGGTAAAAATTCATACCAAGCGTCACTATAAGGATCGCTATAACCATGATAACCGAGAAAAAGGAGGTTATTTTTGTCCGCCTTATACTTGGTGGACGCATTGAAAACACCATCACTCATTGCAGACTCAGGAATTAGCTGCGCATAAAGCCCTCCTGAGAGCAACAAATCCTTCACACCCAACGCTGCGATATTGTACCCCTTGTTAAGAAAACTAAAGTTATCAAATACAATACCATGATCACGCAAACGTCCAAGCTGTGAGAGAGCCCCGGTCATTAATGCGTTCTGATCAATGGTATCCCACAACATAACCTTGACTGTTTCTGTCCCTTTGACATAAAGATCACCGGCAAATGCCGCCACTTTTTGAATGTGGACAGCATCATAGTGAAGCATCGACACATCAACCGGAAAAACAGTCACTGACGCCAAACGTGCCGCCAGCACTGAATCAATCACAACCTGATGTGCATCCGCAACCATGGAGGACTGAATATATAAGTGAATTTTGCCACTGAACCCTTCCAGCTCACGGGCTAAAACAGCATTAACCTGCTGACTCAAATCATCTGCATCAGAAAGGGATTGTGACAACATGACTGTGCGCCCATCCCGTTCCTCTATCAACGGTTCGCCGTCATGTCGATTAATATACAGGGCGGCATCTTCTGTATTACCTAAACCATGCACCAGCGCCCATGCCCGGGCAAACTCACTCTTCTGGCCGGAAAGATAAACGGACTTGAAACGTTCAGTATCATAGACCGTAAACAACCGCACCGTTTTGCCACACAGGTATTTGGCATCAAACCCCAACGCTTCTACGATAAAACGCTGGTCTCCGGCGTTAGCTGGCGTGACCGCAATCGTTGCACGGCAGGTTTGCTTTGGGCGCACCAATGGACAGGATTGCTTATCCAGCAAAACCTGCCCATCCGTCTGGGTAATACGCAATACGATGTCAGCCGCTTCTACAGAACGGTTGGTGATAGCCAGTTTCAACAACCCTTTATCACCTTTCACCAGATCCCCTTCCGTTTCGATCTGGATATCAAACATAGCCTCAGCCAACACCACACCGGAGAAACCACTCAACAGGAAGAAAAGCCCGATAAATAACGCTTTCATAGCTCACTTCTCAGAAATGCCAGATCAATCCCAGCAGCAACTGCTGGCTAGTCAGATCATCTGTTTTCAACTTACCGCTATAACGCCCCGGCTTATCCCGTCCGGACTCTACTTTCCCTAGGTTCGCGTATTGATATCCCATATCCAGTAACAGCGCTTCCGATAAAGGAATCAGTATGCCAATCCCTATCTGCCAGGCTGGCTCATTACGCGCAGCACTTTTAAACGGTGTGATTGGATCAGGGCTTTTGGCGGTACTATCTGTCGGATAAATATCATTTTCACTGTATCCCGTAAAACGATTACGAGAGAAACCCAATCCTGCTGAAACATAAGGCTGTAATTCGGGTTCACGCATCACCCAGTAAAAAGCGCCTTCCAGCATTAACCGTTGATGCTGTGCCTTGTATTGATAACTGTAATCCCGAAAACTGCCTTCACCATGGAGATCAATGTACCCTTTATTTTTTATCTCATTTTGCCAGTACCAGGCCGCGCCTACCGATAATCGATAGGTACAACGATTGAAATCAATCCCTGCACCAAGCCCCACTACAGCGACATTGTCCGACTTATCATGATTCTCATAAGAATCAATGATGACCTTATTAGCCTTATTAATAACATCCATATCCTTTTTTAATTTTGATTCAGCATGGGAATAACCAAGCAAGCCCTTCAAATAATAATCACCTCCATAACTTATATTGGATATAGAGAAGGTGATTAACGTAAAAAAGCATTTGAAGGATATACGTAAACAGGATGAGATACTCATATGTGCCAGCCTGCCGAACAGCAATATGTTAGATAATAAAAACCGCTTCCTGTCACGACACGTTTAAAGTGACAACAATCACCATGCCTATGAAATAAGAATCCATCGGAGTCTAGTTCGCTTTGATCACACTTCAAGCCGATCGGTATGAGAAAGCTTTATTGTTGACGACGAACAAGTTGACGAACCGCCAGGGGAAAAGATAGAACAATACGCGTATGATAAATGCCCGGAGCAACAGAGATATACCACAGGACACCCCATGATCACGATGTATGGCATCAGCAACTGTGACACTATCAAAAAAGCCCGTCGCTGGATGGATGAAAATAACATTGCCTATCATTTCCATGATTATCGCAAAGACGGCCTCGCAGAAGCCCAGCTGACCCAGTGGGCTGACAGCCTTGGCTGGGAGCCACTGATTAACCGCCGGGGCACCACCTGGCGCAAGCTTCCTGAAGCGACCCGTGACACGATTGATCAGGCCTCAGCCATTGCCATCATGCTGGAAAACCCGGCCATTATTAAGCGACCCTTATTGGTTGCCGGTGACCACTACCAACTGGGGTTTCAGCCCGCACAATGGCAGGCACTCCTGACAAACTGACAATTGTCGTCACCAGGCTTGATAATCCGGCAACACGCCCCCATCTCACCCGCACAAGGATCAAAGAGAAGAGCACATGAGCACGTTTTTTTCCCTCGCTGCCGGCATTGGCACCAAAAACAGCAAAGGTGAGTGGCTGGACGTTTATTACCCTGCCCCTCTGTTCCAGCCGTCCTTCAAACTGATTGAAAAAATTGGCCCTGTGATTGGCTATGTGGGCGGCAATGTCGTGGTTGAGCTGGACAACCCCACCTGTCACGCACTGGAAAGCATCTTCTCTCAGCACGGATTGACCGAGCAGGCGGCCATTATGGCAACCCTCGAGGACTCAGAAAGCCCGAAAATCCTGACACTGCTGGAAAATGACCTGGCCCCGACCACGACACCGGAAGCCTACCTCAAACTTCACCTGATCTCTCATCGTTGCGTCAAACCACACGGCATTAACCTCACGGGCATTTTCCTACTGCTGCCCAATGTCGCCTGGACCAATGAAGGCGCCATCGACCTGGCAGAGCTTCCCCACCGCCAGCTGCAGGCGCGTGCCGCCGGCCGGACACTGGAAGTGGCCTGCGTCGACAAATTCCCGAAAATGACCAACTACGTTGTACCTGCCGGTGTCCGTATTGCACATACCGCCCGTGTACGGCTTGGCGCTTACGTGGGTGAAGGCACAACCGTCATGCACGAAGGTTTCATCAACTTTAATGCCGGTACCGAAGGCCCGGGCATGATTGAAGGCCGGATTTCCGCCGGCGTATTTATTGGCAAAGGCTCAGATCTGGGCGGTGGTTGCAGCACGATGGGCACCCTGTCCGGTGGCAATAACGTGGTCATCTCTGTTGGCGAAAACTGCCTGATCGGCGCCAATGCAGGCATTGGCATACCCCTGGGTGACCGCTGCACCGTGGAAGCCGGCCTTTACCTGACCGGTGGTTCCAAAGTTCAACTGCTGGACGAAAATCGCCAGGTGGTTGAGACCGTCAAAGCGGCCAGCCTGGCCGGTAAGTCTGACCTGCTGTTCCGCAGGAACTCTACCAATGGCGCCATTGAGTGTCTGACCAACAAGTCCGCCATTGCCTTGAACGAAGAATTGCACGCACATAATTAAGTCTGTCTGTCGAAGGTGGTGGGTCATTACCCACTACCGACGGCTATTGATACAGTCTCTGCTTAGACTTTTCCTGCCTGATACACTCTAATCACGATCGGAATTCACACAATGTCTTTCATACTGACTCAGTGGTACACTCCAGTTAGTTAGTCACCCTAACCATTTATCACCATGCATCTTTCTCAGTCATTTGATTACATAGAGCGTTATCTCGCCAAACTCTGGCGCAGCGACGACGTAGGCAGACAATTCGAACACGTCACGTTTAATGAATACGATTACCTGAAAGCCGTACAGACACTCGGTCGACCAAGACTGTCTGACCTGGCCGCTGAAATGCGGGTTCAGAAGCCATCTGCTAGCACCATGGTCGCAAAGCTGGAACGCCGTGATCTGCTCAAACGTTCGCCCTGCCCGGATGACAGGCGATCAACGCGTGTTAGCCTCACACGCCAGGGAGAAGCGCTAATGGCGCTTGAAGACAAACTGTTCGGCGATATGACCCGGAAGATCTGCACAGCCATGAGTGAGGAAGAGTACCAGATACTGGAAACCCTACTGGACAAAGCCTGTCGCTGTCTGCAAGACAATACACGAGTGAAACCGACACCAGATTAAAGGGAAAACAGCCGACATATTCATGCCCCGACCAAACCTATAATTAGTTAGCCTAACAAAATATGGAATCAACACAGATAACCGCTCCCTCTTCAGACCTGGGGACACAACCCATTCTTCGGTTGTTCTGGCGCTACGCAATCCCGGCCGTTGCCGCCATGATCGTTAACGGCATTTATGTCCTGATTGATGGCATATTCATCGGTCGGGTTGTCGGTGCAGAAGGTCTTGCCGCCCTGAACTTTGCCTGGCCTGTTGCAGGCATTATTCTCGGCGTCGGTATTATGATCGGCATGGGTACAGGTACCTGGATGTCCATCAGCCGGGGGCAAAACGACCATCGCAAACCGCGCCTGTATATTGGTAACGCACTGCTGTTGTTGGTTGGCTTTGGCCTGCTGTTTCCATTGCTGTTCCTGCCAATGGAAGAACAGATGCTGACCCTCCTGGGGGCAACCGGCTACGCGCATGAGTTAGCAGCAGACTACCTGACCATTTTGATCATCGGCAGCATTGCCGCCCTGGCGGGCGCAGCACTGCCTCTGATGATCCGCAATGATGAACGGCCACACCTGACCACCATTATCATGACAAGCGGCGCCGTCCTGAACATTGTGCTGGACTGGTTGTTTATTGTGGTAATGGGACTGGAAGCTGCCGGCGCCGCCATGGCAACAGTACTGGCACAGGCTGCGGTCGGATTATGGGGAATTGCCTACTTCCTGAGTCATAAGGCAAACACCCGGATCAACTTCACCGACCTGCGCTTTTCATGGCTTTACACCACCAGAACGCTGACTGCCGGATTACCCAGCCTGTTCATGTTTTTCTACTATGGATTTGTACTGGCAATCCATAACCGACTACTGATGGATTATGGCGGCGTGCTGGCTGTCGGTGCATTCACTATCGTTGGCTATGTTCAGGCAATCTACTACATGTTCTCTGAAGGTGTAGCCACAGGTATTCAACCACTGGTCAGTTATAACCATGGCGCCGGTAATCGCCAGCGGTTGCTCACAACACTGCGGATAGGCCTGGGAACCGTACTCAGCATCGGGCTTGGCAGCGTGCTGTTGATCAACCTGTTTCCGGAAGTGATTGCCGTTATCTTCAACAAGGATGATATCGCCCTGCAAGAGATGACAGTAACGGCGCTTCATCTGCACCTGTTCTCCATGTTCCTGGATGGTTTCATTGTGTTAACTGCTGCCTGGTTCCAGTCCATGGCCAAATCCCGTGTTGCCAGCTGGATCACGGCGGGCAATATGCTGATCCAGATTCCCCTGCTGTTAGCGCTGCCGCCTCTCATGGGTATCACGGGGGTGCTGATTGCGTTGCCTGTATCGAATGTCATTCTTGCCATCCCGGTTGTCTGGGTGCTCTGGGTCGATCTTCGGGCACTGAAGAGCCCACAATCTCATTCGGCTTCAGTCCAAACACCTGTCTAACCCAAGTCACAGGGCGGATAGGTAAGATCCGCCCTGCTCTCCTAACACCTCCTGAAAAAGCACGTGACTTGCCAGAGCCATGCGCTTGCACACATACTGAAAGCCAGCATCACAATGGAGGAGGAGCTGCTGTATGGGCGTGATTCTTGAATTTCCGGATCCAGACAAAGCCAGGGAAGATGATGTTGTTGATACGTTTATCCGTAAAGTCGGCGATAAGATTGGCCTCTCAGAAGAAGAGATCGCCGCTGTAGTCAGCAGTTACCGTTCCGTTCATCCCTCACTGACCGAGAAATTCGAATCACCGATGGAGATACCGGCGGATGTGAATCTGGATGAGCGACAGATTGCTATTATCAATGAAGCGCTGAAAGAGCATATGTCCGACCTGTTTGCCTTCTCCGCCAGCATTATCATTGGCCTGTTGGCTCGGGAACAGGTCAACAATCGATTGACATAATACGACTATCGGACAGTGAAACGCGGAAACCAGCCGGATAGTGTGTCCCATAAACGGTGGGTAACTGATGGGGGCAAGGCAGGGTGAGGCAATGTGCCATTAAAGCACTGCTGATCTCGGCAGCGTTGAACGACAAAATCAGTGACACCTGCTTCAGATAACCTCTTCGCCAGTTGCAGCAACCGCTCTGGCGACAAGAGACTCCAGTTCACGGTTGTTCTTACCTCAAAATTAATTCCCCGTTCCTGAAGTATCTTCTGGCTACGCCAGGCCTTGTCACCTGCTGTCGCCCCCGTAATCAGGGGATAATCCTCCGGCAAACCCTTGATATCAAGGCCAACCCAATCCAGCCAGGGGATCAAGGATTCCAATCGGGATGGAGACTGCCCTGCCGTATGCAATCCGACTTTGAATCCTCGTTGCTTAACGGCTTGAATGGCTGGCAGCAAGGCTTGCTGGAGTATCGGTTCACCGCCACTGAATACGACCGCATCCAGTAACCCGGATCGGCGAGTCAACAATGCCAGCACATCCTCCCACTGCGGGTCATTTGCGTCTGGCATCATGCTCATCAATTCCGGGTTATGGCAATACCGGCAGCGCAGGTTACAGCCACGAGTAAAAACGACAGCAGACAGATTATCGGGGTAATCCACTGTCGATAGCGATGTGATACCAGCTATTTTCAGCAAATTCTCCGGTCGCAACTCCTGTCCCGCGACAGCATTAATCATTTGCCACGGTTTTCACGGAAGTGCAGGCGATCCTGCTGCTCCTGTTGTTTACCCGGATTAAACGCTGAGACAGGTCGATGATAACCCATGACACGGGTCCATATTTCGCAGCGTTGACGCTCATTCTCTTCCAGTTTCACAGTACCATTCGTTTTCATGCTTTCTTTCCTACTGGTTATTCTTCTGTCCAGTGTGATCGCTTAACTCACGAGCTGTAACATTGCCTGTTTTTCAGCAAGCCGCTCTTCATCACAGCATGGGCAAAACTCGTGTTCGCCTGCCAGGTAACCATGGGTTGGGCAGATGGAAAACGTCGGTGTCACCGTAATATAGGGCAGCCTGAAATGCGTCAGAGTTCGACGTACCAGCTTCTTACAGGCAGCAACAGATGAAACCTGTTCTCCCATATACAGGTGCAGCACCGTGCCGCCGGTATATTTGCATTGCAGGACATCCTGCATCTCCAGTGCATGGAACGGATCATCGGTATACCCCACCGGCAGTTGCGATGAATTCGTGTAATAAGGCCGTTCGATCGTCCCTGCCTGAAGAATATCCGGATAACGTTTGCGATCCTCCCTGGCAAAGCGATAGGTCGTCCCCTCCGCAGGCGTTGCCTCAAGATTGTAGAGGTGACCGGTTTCTTCCTGGAAATCCTGCATCTGTATCCGGATATGATCCAGAAATGCCTGCGCAAATGCCTGCCCTTCAGCTGTTGTAAGATCATGGGAATCATCCGAATAATTCCGGATCATCTCGTTGATGCCATTCACCCCGATCGTGGCAAAATGGTTACGCAATGTGCCAAGGTAACGCTTGGTATACGGGAAGAGGCCACTGTCCATATAGTGCTGGATGACTTTTCGCTTCACCTCCAGACTGTCTTTTGCCAGACGCATCAGTTCATCTGTACGACGATACAAGTCTTCCCGGTCTCCTTTCGCCAGATAACCCAACCTGGCGCAATTGAGCGTGACAACACCAATAGAACCCGTCTGCTCCGCCGAACCAAACAGACCATTTCCCCGTTTAAGCAGCTCCCGAAGATCCAGTTGCAGTCGGCAGCACATGGAGCGCACCATATTCGGTGTCAGTTCGGAATTCAGGAAGTTCTGGAAATAAGGCAACCCGTATTTTGCGGTCATACCGAACAACAGATCAGCATTCTCGCAATCCCAGTCAAAATCCGGCGTGATGTTGTAGGTGGGGATTGGAAACGTGAAAACCCGCCCCATCGCATCCCCAGCCATCATCACCTCGATATAGGCGCGGTTGATCATGGCCATTTCAGGCTTAAGCTCGCCATAACTGAAGGGCATCTCTTCACCGGCAATGATGGGGATCTGTTCTTTAAGGTCGTCCGGACAGACCCAGTCAAACGTCACATTGGTGAATGGTGTCTGAGTTCCCCAGCGAGAAGGTACATTCAGGTTGTAAATAAATTCCTGAATGCACTGTTTTACGTCTGTATAGGCAAGATTATCTTTGCGGACAAACGGCGCAAGATAGGTATCAAATGAACTGAACGCCTGGGCGCCTGCCCACTCGTTTTGCAGGGTACCCAGAAAGTTCACCATCTGCCCAACGGCACTGGACAGGTGTTTTGGCGGCGCAGACTCTATCTTTCCGGGTACACCATTAAAGCCTTCATGCAGCAACGTTCTCAGTGACCAGCCCGCGCAGTAACCGGACAACATGTCCAGATCATGAACATGCAGATCGCCTTGGCGGTGCGCTTCACCAATCGCAGCATCATAGACATGATTCAACCAGTAATTGGCCGTGACTTTACCGGCAACATTCAGAATCATGCCTCCCAGTGAATAGCCCTGGTTGGCATTCGCGCGCACCCGCCAGTCCAGTTTCTCCAGGTACTCATCCACAGAGGCTTCAACATCGAGGAGGGTTTTTCGTGTATCGCGCAGATTCTTGTGGCGTTCCCGGTAAAGGATGTAAGCCTTGGCAGTATCAAAGTAGCCACTGGCCGCCAGACACTGCTCTACCATGTCCTGAATCTGTTCAACGTCGGGCGCCTTATTGCCCCAGAACCGGTAACTGACCAATCGTAAGACCTTGTCTGTTAAGACCCGGGCTTCATCATGATCATATTCACCCGTTGCCAGACCTGCATGGAGAATGGCACGAAATACCTTGCCATTATCAAACGACACTCACAGCCCATCACGTTTGATAATTATGGCCGGAATTTCAAAGCCACTGTCAGATTCTGCCACGCCCATCCCAAAAAACCATATATTGTTATCTTTAAACAAAGATAGCACCACATATTGTGCATTGCACACAAAACGTGATACATAAAAAAGGTTATTTATTGACAAAAATCAACGTTTGGTAAACCTGAATCGATGCCAGGAAAAACCATGGCATCCACCTGAAAAAGTGTTTATCAGCCGGTGTTGCTTGAGTAGTTACGTGTTATTGCACTATAAGCCTAATGACTTGGCATCGTTCCAAAGTGCATCAAGTTCTGACAGAGAGCAGTCCTGCAGCTTTTTCCCCTGCGCCTTAAGATATGACTCAATATAAGAAAATCGACGTCTAAATTTATGGTTACAGCCCAACAAGGATTGTTCGGCGTCAACCCCGACATGACGTGCCAGGTTGACACAGCTGAAAAGCAGATCGCCGGTTTCATCACGTACAGCAGCGGTATCACCACTACGCCACGCCTGTTCCAGCTCATCGATTTCTTCGCGCAACTTATCAAACACTCGCGCAGCATCTGGCCAGTCAAACCCCTGTCCGGCCGCTTTAGCCTGAATAGCCTGTGCACTCTTCAAGGCCGGGAGTGATGCAGGCAGATCCTCCAACAAACCTGACAACTTCTTGCTGGATAATGCCTGCTTTTCACCCTGCTTGATTTCCTGCCAACGTCGTCTGACATCCGCCTCGTCAATCGCCTCGTTAGCGGGTCTGGATGAGGCCAGTGTCCCGTCAGGAAAAACATGCGGATGGCGACGAATCAGTTTTTCAACCAAGCCATCAAGCACCGATGAAAAATCAAATAATGACTGCTCTTCCGCCATCCTTGCGTGATAGATCACCTGAAACAGCAGATCACCCAACTCCTCCTCAAGATGGGGATAGTCCGCACTGGCAATCGCATCCGCCACTTCATGAGCTTCCTCCACGGTATAGGGTGCAATGCTGGCGAAATCCTGCCGGATATCCCAAGGGCAGCCCGTTTCCGGATCACGGAGTCGAGCCATTAGATTGAGAAGGTCTTCCAGGGTGTACCGGGCCATTTATCGTCCTTTGCGGTGCCTGCGTGCCTCAATGACATTGGGCAGCTGACTGATTTTGGCCAATATACGACCAAGATCATCCAGTGTCGCAATCTCGATGGTCAACAGCATAGTGGCAATATTGTCTTCCTTCGATGTATGCGTATTAAGATCAAGAACGTTGACCTTCTCATTGGCCAGCACCACAGTGACATCCCGCAGCAGACCGGAACGGTCATAGGCCACGATCTGTATCTCAACTGGATAGGTTTGCTCCTTGCCATCACCCCAGTTCACCTCAATTAAACGATCCGATTCCTGCTCCTGAAGCTGTAAGGCATTGGCACAGTCGGACCGGTGAATAGTGACGCCGCGCCCCAGGGTAATGTAACCAATGATTGGATCCCCTGGCAGCGGATGACAGCAACCCGCCATTTGCGTCAGCAGGTTGCCGACACCGTGAATGGTAATATCACCGTCGTTGCGAGTGGATTTGGGCCGGGTCCGTAACTCAAAGACCGACTCTTCTTCCGGCTCTACCTGCCGTTGTGCGGCATTCACCACCTGCATGGTGCGGATATCACCGGCGCCGCAAGCGGCAAACAGATCATCTTCGGCGTGGAAATTCATGGCTTCCGCCAGCGCACGGAAGTCCACGCCTTTGATATCCAGACGCTTGAGTTCGGCCTCAATAAAGTGACGACCTGCTTCAATGTTGGAATCCCGGTTCTGCTTGCGGAACCAGTTGACGATCTTGGCGCGGGCACGGCTGGTCTTGACATATCCCAGGTTTTGGTTGAGCCAGTCACGGCTTGGCACGGCATTGGAGGCCGTCAGGATTTCCACCTGGTCACCGGTATTCAGGGTGTAGTTCAGGGGAACAATCCGGCCGCCCACCTTGGCGCCACGGCAGCGATTACCCACTTCAGTGTGGACACGATAGGCAAAATCAACCGGGGTTGCCCCCACCGGCAGGTCAACCACATGGCCATCCTTGGTGAAGACATAGACCCGGTCCGGCTCAACATCCAGCTTCCACTGGTCTGCCAGACCTTCAACGCCGTCACCGATCTCATCCTGCCATTCGAGTACCTGACGCAGCCAGTTGAGTTTTTCCTCATAACTGTCAGCGCTGTTTTTGGTATCGGTTCCCTTGTATTTCCAATGTGCACACACACCCAGCTCAGCTTCATCGTGCATGGCATGGGTACGAATCTGGACTTCCAGGGTTTTCCCGGCTGGACCTATGACGGCAGTATGCAGGGACTGATAACCATTCTCCTTCGGTGTGGCGATGTAATCATCAAACTCCTTGGGGATATGGTTCCAGATAGAGTGCACAACACCCAGAGCCGCATAACAATCACGCATCTCATGGACCAGGATGCGCAGTGCACGGATATCATAAAGATCCCGAAATTCCAGCCCCTTGCGACGCATCTTCCGCCAGATGCTGTAGATATGTTTGACCCTGCCGTTAACCTCCGCCTCAATGCCGCTGGCTTTCAGCTCGGTTTGCAGGTGCTCAATGGCATCGTGAATATACTGCTCGCGATCCAGGCGTTTCTCGTCGAGCAGTTTGGCGATTTTCTTGTAGTCCTGAGGCTTAAGATAGCGGAAAGCCAGATCTTCCAGCTCCCACTTGATGTAACCGATCCCCAGGCGATGGGCCAATGGCGCATAAATTTCGAAAACTTCACGAGCCACCCGCTGACGCCGCTCCCGGTCGGCATTTTTGACCGCCCGAATCGCACAGGTCCGCTCCGCCAGCTTGATCAGGGCAACACGGACATCATCCACGATGGAGACCAGCATTTTCCGAACCTTTTCCAGCTGGTCCTGCTGCTGCCCCAACACCTGGGCTCGGGCCGGATTCTGAATGGCGCTGATAACCGCCATCCCCAGAACCCCCTTGATCAGCCGGGCGACTTCATCCCCAAAACGTTCACGCACATCATTGAGCGCGAGCTTGTGCTCCCGCACCGAGCGATATAACAGGGCCGCGATCAGTGACGTCTGGTCCAGTTTCAATTCGGCAAGGATATCCGTCATCTCCATGCCGATCTTGAGGGTGCTGCTGCCGCTCATCTGCGACCAGCTACTGGGTTTACCGGGATTTGCCTCTGCCCCTGCCGCCATATCACAGGCCGCCAGCAGCATCTGCTCATCCGTAAGATTCACATCACGCTTCAGCCGTCCGAGCCATGACTGAAGATCGACACTTCCATCGGAACCCACCGGGTGATCTTCTCGGACCTTAACCATCTACTTGTCATCTCACTTTTTATTAACAGAGGCTGCCTGACGGCAGCCACACAACATCGCATTCTTCGGCATCTCTGTGGATGCCATTAATCCCTCAGGAATAGCGCCATGGTCTCCACATGCACTGTCTGGGGGAACATATCCATGACCGATAACCGGGCCAAACGATAGCCGGACTGTTTCAGAATACCGGCATCCCGCGCCAGGGTGGCCGGATTGCAGGACACATACAGCACACGCCCTGGCAGCCGATCCGCTAGTTTTTCCAGCACTTCCCGGGCGCCGGTCCTGGGCGGATCCAGCAGGCAGGCGTCATAATTCGTCTGACTCCAGGCCTGATGGGTGATGTCCTCGCTCAGGTCTGCACGGCTGAATATGGCGTTATCCATACCATTGAGGCGCGCATTGTCGCGCCCCTTGGCCACCAGCGACTCCACACCCTCAACACCAACCACCCGACCCGCCTTGCGTGCCAGCGGCAGGGTAAAGTTACCCAATCCACAGAATAGATCCAGTACAGTGTCTGTCGGGGAGAGCGCCAGCCAGTCAACTGCCTGACTGACCATCTGACGGTTAATAAACGGGTTAACCTGTATAAAATCTACCGGCAAAAAACGGAGTTTTAAAGTAAATTCCGGTAACCGATAGGTTAGTGATTCTTGCCCGTCCGGCGCATATGCGCACACCAGCGGCTGCGGTTCGTTGGGCTGAAACCAGAGGTGGGCATGGTATTCGTTGGCTAACGCCTGCCATCTCGCTTGTTCCTGTGCGGAAAGCGGATGAATGTGGCGCAGTAAAATCCCCTGACAATCATCACCGGCCGCCAGCTCAATATGGGAAATAGCCCGGGGATCAGTGGCGGCTTTCAACGTTGCCTCAAGGGCAGGCAGCATGGCCGCAAGCTCAGGCGCCAGTACAGGGCAGGCATCGACGGGAATGATGGTATTGCTGGACGCAGCCCGAAAACCCATCAACAGCTTCCGGTTCACCCATCTCACGGCAAGCCGGGCCCGGTGACGATACCCCCAGACAGGGCTCTTCAGCGGTTCGGCCAGACTATCAGGTTCAAGCCCCGCAAAGCGTTTCAGTTGCCCGAGCACCACATCGGTATGAGCGGCCAGCTGACCGTCATGTGCAAGGTGCTGCAAGCTGCATCCACCACACACGCCATACCTGGGGCATCCCGGTTCCTGGCGTTGAGGGGATGGTACGAGAATACGATCAAGCTCTGCTTCCCACAGGGAAGCCTTTTGTTTGACCACCCGGGCGGTCACGGTATCACCCGGTACTGCTTGGTTAACAAATACAGCTCTCCCCTTATACCTGCCGACACCGCGGCCATCGTGAGTCAGGGAGTCAATTGATAGATCAAAGGGAGCAGTCGCTCGCGCGTGACGCGTGCGGGGTTGCATCGGCAGGATTCCTGTCAGTAAAACGAGGGCCTATTGTACGCCTGCTGACAGGAACCGCCAGCGCATTTACGGGGAACATACACCGGCCATATCTGTAAAAACGCCGGTAGACAGATAACGGTCGCCCCGGTCACAGATGATGGCAACAATGGTCGCACCAGATACCTCACGATCCACCTTCAGCGCCGCTGCAACGGCACCGCCGGAAGAGACACCACAGAAAATACCTTCTTCCCTGGCCAGTCGACGCATGGCCTTTTCCGCCTCTTCCTGGCCAATATCCATAACCTGATCCACTTGAGCCGCGTTGAAGATACCAGGGCGGTACGCCTCCGGCCAGCGCCGTATACCGGGGATAGAGGCATTTTCCGCAGGCTGCAAACCGATGATCTGAATACCGGGATTCACTTCCTTGAGATAGGCCGAAGTCCCCATGATAGTGCCGGTAGTCCCCATGGAGCTGATGAAATGGGTAATTTCCCCACCCGTTTGCCGCCAGAGCTCCGGCCCCGTCCCCCGGTAGTGAGCAAGCGGGTTGTCAGAATTATTGAACTGATCCAGCACCCGACCTCGTCCTTCCTGCTGCATTTTCAGCGCGAGATCACGCGCACCTTCCATGCCCTCCTGCTTCGACACTTCAATCAGTTCAGCCCCATAGGCCGTCATGGCGGCCTTGCGCTCTTCACTCATGTGATCAGGCATGATCAGCACCATCCGGTAGCCTTTCATCGCTGCCGCCATCGCGAGCGCTATGCCCGTATTGCCACTGGTGGCCTCAATCAGCGTATCTCCGGGTTGGATTTCACTACGGCGCTCGGCTTCCTGAATCATGGACAGTGCAGGACGATCCTTCACAGAACCCGCCGGATTATTACCTTCCAGCTTGACCAGCACCGTATTACGCCCTGGCACGGGCAAGCGCTGCAATCTGATCAGCGGTGTCTCACCCACCAGGTCTTCAATTGTTGGATAGTCCATACCCGTTTGTTTCACTCTCATCCCAAGGTCATGACCGCATCCAGTGATATTCCTGCACCGGTGCCATATTCTTCGCCAGCGAACCCGCTACCAGACCAACCAGGCGAAGCCGGTCAGTATAACAATGCAGACGATGTTGAGATAAATACCCGCCCGCATCATCTCCCGCTGCTTGATATGCCCCGAACTGAACACAATCGCATTAGGCGGCGTTGCAACTGGTAGCATGAAAGCACAGGATGCGGCGATGGCAATCAATACCGACAGAATCAAGGGAGAGATACCCAAGGCTTCCGCAATGGTCGCAAACACCGGCACCAGCAATGCCGCACTGGCGGTATTGCTGGCAAACTCAGTAAGAAATACCACAAAAACAGCCACTGTCAGCAACGTCACCAGCAGCCCTGCCTGCTCCAGAAAACCACCAATTTCATGGGCCAGGAAGACACTGGTACCCGTCGCCTTCAGGACATTACTCAAACAGATGCCACCACCAAAGAGAATCAATACGCCCCACTCAGTGGATTTATCAATATCTTTCCATTCAACAACCCGCGATACCCCCAGCAGTACAATCGCGAGCAAAGCCACCAGCGTATCAAACTTGCTGAAACCACCCAGCCAGGCGTTGATCGGTTTACTGAATATCCACAGGGTGACCGTCAGGGCAAATATGGCCAATGTCATCAGCCGTTGACGATTCCATTCGATCACCTTGTGATCCAACTCAAAGGTATGATTCAGGTTAGGCTTGAGCAGCAGATAAAGAACACCCACAGCCACTGGCAGAAGCACCAGTGTCACCGGCAAGCCAAACGCCATCCATTCGGTAAATCCAATACCGACTTCCGCCGCGGCAATGGCATTGGGCGGGCTACCCACAATCGTAGCAATGCCGCCGATACTGGCGCAGTAAGCAATCCCCAGCAAGACAAAGACCAACGTATTGCGCTCATTCTCAGTATCAACTTTTGCCAGCACCCCCATGACCAGCGGCAGCATCATGGCCGCAGTGGCCGTATTACTGATCCACATGGAGAGCCCCGCCGTCACCGCAAACAGCATGATGACCGCCACCGACATACGACCACGGGCCAATATCAACACCTTATCCGCTATCAACTGGTCCAGTTTCTGTTTGTGCAACGCCGCTGCCAGGGCGAAACCGCCCAGGAACAGGAATATGATGGGATTGGCAAAACTACTCAGTGCCTGAGGTGTCTCAAAAACACCGAAAGCGACCGCCAGCACCGGCACCAGTATGGCCGTGATGCTGACATGTACCGCCTCAGTCAGCCAGAGGATGGCGACAAACACGAGGATGCTCAGCCCTGTCACCACACGCTCATCAAAGGGCAGGGTATTGAGCAACACGGCAAACAGTATGCAGTCGGCCAGGAAAATTAAACGCTTCCTGTCGAAAAATGCCTGTTTGGAACCCACTTCAGCGACGGCCATAAATGCTCCTGCAACGTTCGGCGACAGCAACCTTTTTATTGCTTACTATTGCCATTGACACGATGAACCGGGCTGCATCTTAACGGTTTTGATCCCTGTATTTAAAGCTTTTCCTCCGCTCAAGAAAACGGTATCAACCGGTAACAGAAACACACAAAATGCTTCCCGTTTTATGCGACAATGCCCGAGCTTGGCTGCAACAAACGGCCAGAAAAAATCAATAACAACATTATTCAGCCAGTCTGATAAGAACATGAAAAAGAAACTGACCAGCATCAAGCATCGTGTTCTGCTGCTTGCTCTCCTCCCCGGCCTGGCGGCCGCTATCCTGCTGGGATTCGGGCTGACATGGCTCTACCTGAATGACATCAACCAGCGTCTTGAACAACAGGCGATACGCACGGCGGAACAGTTAAGTCTGCTCAACGGCCATGCCCTTCAGGCAAACGACAGCGATTTATTACAGAGCCTCGCTGACACCTCCCTGAGTCGACAGGACATACGAGCCGTTAGTGTTTACGACAGCGCAGGTCAGGAAATCATTCATTCCGGCACCCGCTTTGCACGACAGCAAACACTGACATCCCTGCCTGAAACCAGTGAGCTGACCCGGCTGGATACTGGGTTATGCGTCATCACGCCCATCTATGCCGGTGGCACCCTGCCAGCCATCAATCTTGCACCATCAGCCAAACCCACGGGATGGATCAAAATTCGGTTTTCCCGCGACAGCACAGACATACACCAATACCAATTAATTCTGCTCAGCAGCCTGCTTTTACTGAGCTCCCTGTTACTCACCGTTGTTGCAGGCCTGCGACTGGCCAGTAGTATTACCCATCCAATCCAACACATCAGCCATGCTGTCTCTGCAATCAGCCGCGGCAAACTGGATACCCGTATTCATACCGGCGCAGGAGCCGAACTGGCGCAACTGGAAAACGGCATCAACCAGATGGTGACCTCACTGCAAGACGCCTACCAGGAAATGCAGCAGACCATTGATCAGGCGACTGAAGACCTGCACGAAACGATGGAAACCCTGGAAGTCAAAAATGCCGAATTAGATATGGCCAGAAAACGGGCCCAGGAAGGCAGCCGGGTTAAATCCGAATTCCTGGCCAACATGAGTCACGAAATTCGAACACCTCTCAATGGCATTATTGGCTTTACCAACCTGCTGCTGAAATCGAACCTGAACGAAACCCAGCGGGAATACCTGACCACCCTGCAGAACTCCGCAGAAGGTCTGCTGGCAATGATCAATGACATCCTCGACTTTTCCAAGATTGAGGCGGGTAAGCTGGTTCTGGAAAGCACGCCCATGAACCTGCGGGAACTGGTAGATGAAGTGCTCGCTATCGCGGCGCCCACCGCCCACGATAAATCACTGGAAATCGCCTGCCTGATCTACCGGGATGTTCCGCTGGACATCATTGGCGACCCACTCCGACTCCGGCAGGTCTTGACCAACCTGGTCAATAACGCCATCAAGTTTACCAGCGATGGTTCTGTCGTCGTCCGCGTTATGCTGGATCATCAGGAAGACGGGCATGCCATCCTGAAAGTCAGTGTTACAGACACGGGTGTCGGCATCTCGGAAAGCCAGCAAAAACACCTGTTCCAGGCCTTTTCCCAGGTAGACAACTCCCGTACCCGAAAGATTGGTGGTACCGGTCTCGGGCTGGTGATCTGCAAAAACCTGGTCGAACAGATGCAGGGAGACATTGGCCTGGAAAGCCATATCGGGGAAAGCAGCACGTTCTGGTTCACCTTCAAAGCGCCCTTTGCGGCAGAAGGCCAGCTCAGCCAACTCAATTGTCGACTGCCGGGTAAGAAGGTCTTGCTGTTTGAACCACGCCGTTACACACGCTATGCGTTCGAGCAGCTACTGGAAGAGTTTGACATGATGGTTCGCGGCTGTGATCAGCTGGCCCATTTTGAGGAAGCCCTGACCGAGCAGGACCGGGAGATTTTTGACCTCGTCATCATTGGCCACGACCCCGCCAGCCTGGACAACGACCGGATATTCCAGTTAATCAACCAGACACCAGATGACACCCTCTTCCTGGTCACCGCCATGACCGGTTACCTGGACAGCATCAGCACCATGGCAGCCAAGGCGTCCCATACAGTACTGACACTGGCCAAGCCCCCCTGCCGTAACCGTCTGTCACGCACCATCATGCATGCCCTCAGCAGCCGATTGGAACCAAACCTCCCCTCAGAGGAACAAATCCAGATCAAGCAGAGCCTGCCAAGACAGCCCCACATTCTGGCAGTTGATGACAACGAAGCCAACCTGAAGCTTCTCTGCGCCCTGCTGGACGACCTCGGTGTAGAAACCACCGCCGTCAATAACGGACAGGCGGCCGTTGACATTGCCCGCAATCGCCATTTTGACCTGGTATTTATGGATGTTCAGATGCCTGTCATGGACGGCATGGAAACCACCCGTCGACTCAGAGAACAGGAAGTCTCAGAAAGTCGCATACCGATCATCGCCCTGACCGCCCATGCCCTGGCCGAAGAGAAAAAACAACTACTGCTGGCAGGCATGGATGATTACCTCAGCAAACCGATAAGTGAATCCCAGCTACGCCATGTCATTCAAAAATGGACCGGTTTAAGGCTGCTCGCCTCACAGCCGGAAACCGGTGAAACCGCCCACCCCTCTTTCAGCTGCCAAAATGGCATTCCGGTGGTGGATCACTCACAAGGATTACACCTTGCCGGAGGAAAAAAAGAACTGGCGGATGAATTGTTGACCATGCTGCTGGATGAATTACCCGATGACAAAAACGCCATTATCGACCTCTGGCAGGATCACAGCCTTGATCAACTGCTGGAGATTATTCACAAGCTACATGGTGCTACCCGATACTGCGGTGTACCACTACTGCAGGAAACCTGTCTGGAAGCCGAATCCCTGCTCAAGCAAAGCAGCAATGATTTAACGGAAGAATCCCTAAACCAGGCTATTAAACGACTGCTGGCCGAGATTGACCGTTTGCAACAATGGCGCGCTGTCAGCATGAAAAAACCGGATTACGCCTGACCGGACTGACAGATATCCTCAAGTTGCATATTCTGGTTTACTTGAACACCGATTCTGGTCTACTTGAACACCCCCGTCACCTTACGTATTGGCGAGCCTGATTT